>JAAXVQ010000141.1 GCA_013335425.1 Candidatus Firestoneibacteriota bacterium
CAACGATCAAATCAACGTGCCGCAAGTCATTTCCTTGGGTTTGGCCCAGGACCAATATGTGTCCTTGCCGAAAAAATACGGCGCCACGCTGAGACTGGTCATCCTCCAAGGCACCCAAAAATCCCCTGGTTTCTACAATAGCGAACATAACTCAGATAATCCGCAAGAGCTAAAAGTTGTGGGAAAACTTGCCGGCAAAGTCGCCGCTGCCGTTAGAAATCTTCTCGAGCGGTAATTAAGTTGCGTTGCCGCCGGCAAAACGGGGCGGCGTTTTTAGGGGAGGCATGGTCATGGAAAAGAGCAGAGAGTCATTTAAAACCGTAGATGAGTACATTGCCGTTTTTCCCAAAGCTGTACAGGCAAAATTAAAAAGTTTGCGTGCCGCCATCAAAGCCGCCGCCCCCGAGGCTAAAGAACGGATAAGTTACCAAATGCCGGCGTATTGGCTTCAAGGCAATCTGGTTTATTTTGCAGCCTTTAAGCATCACATCGGTTTATATCCAACCGCGCGGGGCATAGCGGCCTTTAAACGGGATTTGTCCCGCTATGCTGGGGGCAAAGGTTCTGTGCAATTTCCAATAGACGAGCCCTTGCCGTTGAATTTGATCAGTAAAATCGTAAAATTCAGAGTTTCAGATAACACAAAAAAGGCCAAAGCGAATTTTCAAAAGAAACCTTGAATAAAAATTTTCGCCTGCCTGTTCAAACCGACACCCCGTTGTTTTTTTAAAATCGGTGCCAGGCACAAAAAAAATAAAACTTTTTTCCGCCCAGTCCTGTCTTATTGAGTAACACCATATCATGACAGGAGGGCTCACGCCATGGGCAGACCGCTGAGGCTCAAAGCACCGAATTTAACCTATCACATAACTTCCCGCACTAATGGCCATAGGCTATTTATGAAAAAGAAAGCGGATCAAAAAATGCTTTGCCGTTGTTTATATAAGATTTTGGTTAAACATGGCGTGACGATCTACGCTTATACGCCCATGATGAATCATTTCCACATGATGATTCATATCAATAAAGAAACGGATTTGTCCAAAGTTATGTGTGAATTTAAGGTTTTGTACGCAAAACTGTTTAATAAGAAATACAAACGGTCGGGGCATTTTTGGGGAGACCGGTTTCGGTCATGTATTGTGCAAGACGACCAATATGCCCTAGCTTGCCTGCGTTATATAGACCGCAATGCCGTCAAAGCCGGCTTGGTCGACCACCCGGCCAAATGGCACTTGGCTTCCTTTGGCAGTTACGCCTATGGCCAGCCACATTCGATTTTGGCCCTCGTACCGCATCCCGCCTACCTGGCCTTGGCCTCCAGTCGGAATAAACGCAGAGAATTTTATCTGTCTTTTGTCTTGGGGAAGGATGACCTTTCAGATGAACTGCCTGGCCGATTGCATAAGCTGCAAATCTTAGGTTCCGCAGAGTTTGTCGAGGAGGTCAGGAAAATAGCCTAGTCAGCCGGAAAAAAGTGAAACCGCTTAACCGGTGATCCATGTCCAAATATTGATTTTTTTTTAAAAATTATTCCACGGTAAAGCCAATTTAGACCAAAAGAGAATCGGGCAGAGAAATCTTGAGCGGGATTTTACCTTAAAGCAAGCAAAGCTGAAGGCTAAGTTTAAAAATCCAGAACAGTGGCTGGCACGAACAGGATATGTTTTCAAGATCTCTAAGTTAGTGACTGGCACCTTCGAGCTTTATGGTGGCTGGCGAAAGGTGCGTGCCGAATCGGTCCTGAGGAAAGCTGGCGGACGTCCACCCAAACAGTTTGTCTGGTGTGGCCGAGGGTCACCTGTACCATTCAGGGAACCAGTTCCCGTAAGGGCATCTTAACCGCCCGGTGAGTTTTCTGATCGTAAACGGTCACATATTTTTTTCGGTTTCCTCCAAATCACGCTTTGTTAAAAATCTCCCCAACATCAGCAGAGCAAAGATCAAAAGGCCTAGCAGCGGCAGCTGCGGCCTGGGGGAAGACCTCAAACAGTCAATGTCCGGATGCTTGTTTTGGCGCAGAGTTCATGCCGTGTCAAGGTTTGTCGGATGTCGGGCGCTATGGCCGGAACTAGGCTTCCAAATAGTTTTTCAAAGCGGCGAGCATCATCTCCCAAATTTTCTGAGCATGCGCGCGCGCCTGTTCGGTCAAATGGTTGTCCTGCACGAGGGAGACGTACGTCAGATTGTCCAAACCCGACAGTTTAAGGCTGACCGTGCCGTAGTTCTGCAGCTTGTCGGCTAATCCGGAAAGGGGGCTGAAGTAGCTGTATTCAAGTAAGCGCCCGGGTTTAAGCGAAAGAATTACGCCTTTGTCCGCATAGGTTCTGCCCTGCCACTCGCCTTTCCAAACAATGGGGCTGCCTTCGCGCCAAGTGCTGACTACCGAGGTGCCGGGCAGGTATTGTTTAATGGCGTCCGGATTCACCAGTGCATCCCAGACTTTGCTCAACGCGGCATGAATGGTAATGGAGGTGGACGTTAAAAGATAGGTGTTCATAATCGCCCCCGATCTCGCCGATTTCCGACTCCCATCGGCACCGGACATCCGGTCTCTTTTCGCTTTTGGTTAGAGTTTAAGCCCAAGGGTCTAAAAGATCAATTGCACCAAAGTATACCTGTCAAATTTTCTAAATTGACGGCAGTGGGGGATATCCGGCCCGTCGTAATGGGGTGGCGAGAAAAACGGCGACCTAAAGTTCGATTGACTATTTCTCACCCTTCACATTAGTTTGAATATCCAAGATGGTGAATTTCCCATAGGTGAAATCACCTTCCGGATAGTGCCAAATGGCTTCTCCGTAGCCCGCGGTTTTTCTCCCGTTGAAATCCTGGTAATGTCTAAGCGGAGTTGACCAACGGGCATGTCTTAGGCTCCCGTCAGCCTGCAGGGCTGCGCGGTCATCGGAAACGAAGTTCACCAGTTCACCGGCCGTGTTGAAGGTAAGCAGGGCGGAGACTTTATAAGGGCCATTGGAAAAGGTGACTTGAGCGGCCAGGGGACCTGTTTCTTTCCAGGTCAACCGGGAATCGATCAAGGCGGCGGGGGCGAAAACGCACAAGTCATTTAGGACGGTGACGGTTTCAGCTTGGGTAAGTTGCTCGCCGGCGAGGTCGACTATATTGAAAAGAGAGAGCACCCGCACCACAAAAGTCGCTTTGCCTTGCGCATACACATGCAAAGCATGAAAAGACAGTCCGGCCCGGCTGGCCTTCATAAAAAAGATTCGGCTGGGGGACGAATAGAAATTGTACTGAACCGAAAAAGCTTTCATGGGGGCGGTGTTGGGCTTGCTGACCATTTCCGCCGAGCAAGTGATGCGGAGGTTTTGCAATTTGGGTTGATTGAGGGAGCCGGAGTATTCAATATATCTGCGGACCGGCTTCGGCAAGTGCGCGATATCGGCCGGCAACAGTAAGTCTTGAACCGTAAGAGGCTGTTTTTGGAATTCGTCGGCAACGCGAGCCAGGAAACGATCCTGCAGGGAGCTGTAGCGGATTAGCATGAAAACAATCAGGGATGCCAAAACCATTAAACCGACA
Source organism: Candidatus Firestoneibacteriota bacterium (assembly GCA_013335425.1). GTDB lineage: Bacteria > Oederibacteriota > JAAXVQ01 > JAAXVQ01 > JAAXVQ01 > JAAXVQ01. The sequence goes on from JAAXVQ010000141.1 coordinate 3,544, forward strand.
ATGACTGCGCTTTTTCCAAAATTCATGGGAAGCCGCCTTTTTAAGCAGTGAAATTTTCAGACCGTAGGGACTTTGACCGGAACTTCGCTTAGTGCCAAGGAGCGCAGGCCGGCACCAGGCGGCGAATGCCCTGCCGCGTGCTCCGGGGTGATCTACTTCCAGGTGATTTCCCAAACCCAGGCATTCGGATTGGAAGCGTCGTGGCGAATAGCGCAGTCTTTGGCGCCGGTGAGCTCCATCAATCCGACCACATATCCGCGGACAATTTCGCGTATGCCGGCAGGCAGCGCGGGGTACTCGGTCACAATCAGCCGGACTCGCTTTTGGGTTTTATCCAGTTCGGAGGTGGCTTTGCCTTTACTGTGATAAGTCGTCCAAACCCCGGCGGTCTGGTTGACGATAAACGGAACATTGGTTAGGGAGACCAGAAATTTATAAATGCCGGTCAGGTCATGTTTGGCCTGTTCACGGCCAAGCTTCCAGAGACCGAGAGGGTCGTTGGGAAAACAGACCACAGCCGCAGTTTCAAAGATCCTGGCAGCCACGTCGTCAGGCACCCGGATAATGGGTAGGATTTTTGCCATCAAATCCGCATCGGCCGGAATCAATTGTTCTAAAAATTTTTGCTCCACCCCCAGAGTTTGGGTAAATTTCCGCAGGAAAATAAACCCGGTCCCAGGCGTACTGCCCAGTTTAGGCTCAGATGTGTCCGGCACAGGTTCACCTCGGTGGGCTTGATTTGCCGGGAAAAACCTTCCCAGGCCGCGAAATCATCCTAACAGAAATGGGGCCGGTAGTAAATTGGCAAAACAGAACCCATTAGTGCCAGGCACGAAATATTCGAAATACTGAAATAAATTGTAATAATCAGGATGTTTAATAGATCTAAATTACCGGTGCCTGGCACCAGCAGCGGAGATGTAAAAAGACTAACAAGGCAAATAAGCACAAAAAACGTTGCAAAGTAAACCATTGGCGGTATCATAATGCCTGGATTTAAGAAAAAACGGACTTTGAGTTGCACAGTAAAAAGCATAGAAGCCTGAAGATTCAGCCGGAGACAAACATGCTCAAGATGAATCTTGACAACACTTCTGTTCAACCGGCAAAGTACTAAGGCGCACCTCTGGCGTGCGTCTCATCTTTTTAAGAAAACTCAATTGGCGCCGAGCGCGGCTGGCCAGGGCAGGGTGTCCGCGGCGATGCCAAGTACATGGGCGACACAAGGCGGAAGCATGAAGAAAAAATATTTGTTTATGCTGGGAATGTTTTTTTTCTCGGGAGCGACCAATCTCGGCTGGGCGTTTTCCGTGGAGAACCATTGGAGCGTCAGCCTGGCAGGGGGAATTGTCCGGTTTCCTTATATTAATGTCATTGATCAGACCCGTGAGTATAGGCAAACCAGTATGCCGGACACCGGGTGGATGGGTTCGCTGAGCGCCGTCTACGGCGTTTCGCCGTCTTTCCAATTGGGCATGAGTCTGGAGTATCTTAATGTCGCCACGGAATATAAAGACCGGCTGGAAGTGTTTAGCGGGGATAGTTCGGGCAATTATCTGTCGGTGACTACCGAAGAACTGTGCGAGCAACATGAAATGCCCACCGGGATATTGAATTTTGTTGTCCGCGGTGCCATACCCTTGGGAGAACGTTTTAACCTGGTCCCCAGCATCGGCTTAGGCCTGGCCGCAACCTACTATCATTATAGGTTATATATCGGCGACAAAGAATTTCTTCAAGACGACCTATCCCATACCAATTTCGGCGTCAATTGCAAGCCGGCTGTGGGAGCCGAGTTCCTGCTGACGGACTTGATTTCCCTCAGCGCCGAGATCGGCTACCGGGCGTTGGTGGTTTTTGATTTTAGGCAAAAGCTCAATCGGAACTACGACAACCTCAGCGGCCCTTTTTCCGGCGCCGCGGTCCATTTTAATTTTTAGAAAAAACGCCGCCGAGAGCGTGACCATTGCCGTTGCCACGCCGAGACCAGGCAAAGTTTTTAAAGAGCAATAAAGTCCATCAGGGAGTTATGCCATGAAAAACATCCTTTTCGCGATGCTGCTGACTGCAGCGGCAACCCATTTTGCCTTTTGTCAGGACACGCTCTATTTGACCAGTGGAGAAAAAATTGAAGCCGTGGTCAGTGACGTCGAAGTCAATGTGGTCAAATTTAAAAAATATGACAATCCCCAAGGCCCGACCTACACCTATGAGAAGCAGCAAATCGCCCAAATTGTTTACGCGAACGGGACCAACGACGTCTTTGTGTCAGCCGCGGCCGCCCTGCGCCCGTTCGTTCAAGTTCACGCTTCAGCCCCGCCTCCGGCCTTTGGCCGGACATGCCGGGAGGAGACTCCCAGGGCCAGGGCGCCGCCTTGCCCCCAGTGCCCAGGCCGGCAATGCCGTCGCCGTTGCAAAGACCGCACGGGCTACTACCTTGACTCCGGTGGCGCGGCACTGCAACCCCGATCTACTCAGGAACAGCGATGAC
>JAAXVQ010000142.1 GCA_013335425.1 Candidatus Firestoneibacteriota bacterium
GTGGGTGTCAATTTCTTTTTTGACAGCGGCAATGTCGCGCCGAATCGTTCCCGAGACCGGGTCGGGGTTCCCAGCTATGACACGAGATCCGAGCTGCTGGCAGCGACCTTTTCAGATTATTTCACAGACTTTCGGTCGGCGTTGGGCGTAGGTTTGGAATATTTTTTACCCATCGGTCCGGCCAGACTGGATTTTGCGCTGAATCCCGGCGCATCGGGCGCCCGTAAGGAGGCGCCCTATGCGCTTCACTTCACCATCGGGATGGTGTTTTAAAGGGGGAGGCGGGGCGTTACTGTTCCTTGTAATCATAGAGCTCAAACCCGAGCACCACGCGCTGGGAAAAAACCTGATAGGTTGCCAGGTCGGGTCCATAGCCGCGGTGCCATTGCAGGGAAATCGGCAGCCATTTTCTGACCCGGAAGGTAAAGCTCAGGTCGCTGGTAATGTTCGGGGCGGTGGTCCCGGTCCGGATCGTTTCGGTCAAGCGGTAATGCGCATTTTGCACCATGAACTTCAACCGGAAACCGTCATAGTCCGAGCGTTTGGGCTGGTGCGTCACGTCTTCCCAAAAAACATTTTCCTCTTTCCAACCCGCGCCGAACCCTTGTTTATCCAAAAACGCCAGCCATTGCGTCGAGATGGTCAGGTTGGATTTATCGAAATTGGGATTGTAATTGAAGATTTGCCCATGCAGTTGGGTGCGGGGCAAATCCAAGTATTTTTTCTCAGTGACCGTGTCCAGCCAAGGCAGTTTGAACATATAACTTGCCCCCCAGAGGGTATAGTCCCAGCCGCGGCTGATGAGATCCTGGGGGTGTTCTCTCGATGCCAGGTACTCTTCCCGGGAATTGATGCTTTGTCCGTTGGAATCGTGGAAATATCCCAGCGTCGCGGTCAAGGGCAGGTCGAAACAGCGGTTGAAATCAAAGAAAAGGCCGGGGTTTTGCTCGCGGGAAATGATGGGGGAAGAAGAGCGTGTCATGTAAAAGTCATAGATCCCGGTATAAGCCACATACAACCCGGACTTATAACCGATAAAAGCCGAGTTGGTATCGGCGCCGCAGGCCACAAACGGCAGGAAAGGATATTTGATCGAGACTTTAAAATGACCGTAGGGATCGTCTACGAGCACCCAACCGAAAAACGAGGGCTCATAACCCGAGACGGCCGGAAAAAAGTCATTGGAGACGGGGGCAGATACCTCCGCAGTGACCGCCGGGCGGACAAAAGCCAGCATGCCCAACAGGGATACGGCCATAAACCACCTGTGGGAAAACTCTCTAAGGCAGCCGCCGGCTTTTGACGGGAAAATAGTCTCCCGCAAAAGTCGGCGGAGCTGAGGTGCTTTGGCTGCCATGAGTGTTCACCTTTCTGAAAGTTGAGCCGCCGCGTGGGGCCTCCAGGGGTGGTCGGTTGGGTTACGGCAGCGGAATGGTTTATTGCCCAAGAGCGAGCTGTTTTAGACAAATTCCCGCGGGTCAATGGCGCTTATCGTGCCCATGCCCCTCAAAACCACGGCCGCCATCATGGTGCCTACCCCCGCCGCCACCGCCATTATTTTCAACATCCATATGCCGGGGATACCTTCCCCAGATGCATCCTGTGAGCAGCACCATCAGAGCCAAGAGCATTAATTTTTTCATGCGGCCCTCTTTTCGGTCGTAAATAATTTTGAAATTATGGCTTTTCGTTTAATGTCTGAATATTCCGTTGCCCGCCATCTTGGATATTAAATTTTCAGAAAGCGGGCAACGGATATTTCGTCGTGTTTACTGTGCGGGTGTTTCGGTTTCGTTTTTGGGATTGGGCCCGCCCATCGAGAATTGCAGACTGACGCCGCCGAGCACGCGCCAGTCGCCGCGCGGCAAAACTTCCGGTCGGTCGGAACGCCGTTCCAAGGGAAGTTCCAGCCCTAGTTTGGCCTTGAAAGGCAGGGCTAAAAACTGAAATCCGGGTACAAAGGATAACGTCGTTCCCGGGCTGCTTTCCAAATCGGAACCGTTAAACTGGGCTGGGCCGTATTTGGTTCCCAAAAGTTCGGCGTTGAAGGATACGAGGTCGGACCCCAGGGGAAACTCCAGGCCCAAGGCCCAATAGGTTGCGTTGCCCGGTCTGAAAGTCGTTTCGGAAATGTTTTGGTGGGTAACGGGATCCGTGGTGGTGTTGTGTTGGCCGCTGAATTGATAACCCAAATTGCCGTGCAAACGCACCATGATCAAATCTATGTCCGCCGCTACAAACGGCGTCAGGTTCAGACCATTGTCCAAATCGTGGGAAACGTATCCGGTGGGGAAGAGCGTATTAAGACCGATGGCGAAATTAAAAAACGGCAATTGAATAAAATTGCTTTTCAACAGAAACTCGGTGTTTTCCCACCCGGTTGAGTTTTGGTCCTGAATTAATGCATTGTAATTATTGCGCACCATGCCATAAGGGACGGTAACCTGGGCTTCAAGGGCGGAGATGCCCAAACGTATAAAAACCGGAATATCCAAATACGTTTGGTTGAAGGTTGAACCGATCCCGGGGTTTTCAAGTCGAGTGTAGGCATAATCGAAATTAGCGCCTATTTCCACGCCGCCTTTTCCGGTAACATTGGCCGCTTGTTCAAAAGCCAGGGGCTCCGCACCGGCGAACCCCGACCAGATGCATAAACATATTGCCGATAATAAGGCTTTTCTGATCCCCATAAACATAATACTCACCTCTTTTAAATTTTTCCAAAGCCTATAATCTTCGGCGAGCGCGGAAGAAACGGACCCCGCTCTTGTCATGCAATCCAACTAAAAGCCGATACCCACCGACAACCCGCTCGGGTATCCGACCCGAAGCAGCAGTGCCGGATATTGGCCGTCGTTAAAGTAGAAACGGGCGCCGGCGGCCAAACCCGGCCAAATGAAAAGTGTCTGATCATCACCGTTGGCCCGCCGGGAAAACCAATCCTGAACGGCTACGCCGCCTTCACCGAAAAGCGACCAGCGGCGGGTAAGGAAAAAATTCCATTGCAACATGATCGGAATCACCATGCCTGTGACGGCATAATCGGATGAAGGCCAATTTAAGAAATCGACGCCCAGGCTCAACATGACATTGTTGTTGAGGGAAGGCACGAAACCCTGCGAAATGACGGGCAAGCCGATGCGTATTCCTCCACCCAGGTCGTTCGTTCCTAAAACACCATGCAACTCGGTCTCCATTTGGTTGAGATGTTCTCCGGGTTGTTCCGTGATCCATTCTGAAGCCAAGGCCGGAACGGTGGCTGAAAGCAAAAATCCCAAACACGCTCCGATAAAAGATTTTTTCATGATTGCCTCCTTAAGACTAAGGGCGGGCAGGCGGTGGGCTGTTACAGCGGGGTGGTTAACCGCTGTTTTTTCTGTAAAGCAACAGCAGACCGCCGATGACAATCGCGCCCACACCCGCCCAGGTCGGTACCAGCACCGTTTGTTTATCGTTGACCACCAAATCAACGGGGCCCAAAGACGCTTTGTGGGAAGCTTTGATATAGGTGAAACCACCATAGGCCAAACCTAAAATGCCGGCGATGATCAGCAAAATTCCAGTTACTTTCACAATGTTCATTTAACGCCTCCTTAAAAAAACGGGCGGGTCTGCCGGCAGAGCCATTACAACCGGCGGCCTTGAATAATGCGGAACAAAAGCACGACCACGGCCACCACCAAAAGAATGTGAATGAAGCCGCCCAAGGTATAGGAAGTGATCAATCCCAGCAACCAAAGGGCGAGTAGAACGATAACCAGTGTGATCAACATTTGGTACCTCCTTGCGAACGTTTTTTTCGTAATCGGTACTGCTGTTTTTTAGAGGCAAAACCTATTTCCGGTGACGCAAAGCAGTCCAGCCTGCGCCGATCAATAGTCCCGCCCCAGCGGCTATGGCCAAAGCCGTAAATGGTTTTTTTTGAATGTAGGCCGTTAAATGGTGCTGATACTCTTCCGCTTTCTTCTTCATGATGTCGATTTGTTCTTCGACATTTTCCTGGAAATTTTCACTTTTCTTAGTGGGCGTCATAATTTTTTTCCTCCTCCCCTGAATAGTGCCGTTATTTTTTGCCAAGCTGCAACCAAATCGCAGAAACCAATACGAGCACCCCGCCACCCAAGGCGCAGGCAAATCCCCGGGGGACGATCGTAATATCGATGACCGTAAAGATTAAACCGATGGTTATAAAAATTATTCCGGCCACCAACGTGAGATAAAGAGCCGTCAGACACAACAAACGCCTTAAAAGCTTTTCCGCTTGTTTTTGCATAAGATCTTCCGCCAATTGCAGCAGCGGCCCGGCCCCTGCCACGGCGCCGACCAGGCGGTAAACCCAACCCCACACACCGGACAAGTGCTTGAAAGCGGACTGTGTCGTTGCCATAAGTGCTCCTTGGACGCTTTAGTACGCCGGAATCTATAACCCATTCCGGATTGGGGTTCGTTCTTTTAAGGCGACGGAGAAAACTTCCTTAAGGGTATCCGTTTAAAAGCTCAAACTCGGGTAAACACCCTTTCTGATTTTTAGACACTCGGGCAAGCGGGACGGCCCTAGTATTTCTCACGGCCGTCCCCGTTCACCCGTGGATTTTTAAAGAAAGCATAAAGACTTTGCTGCTGTTTGCTTTCCGCCGCGATACCGGTAAAAGGCGGCGCGACTTTTTACGTGCAAGTAGTGTTTTCGTGATCACCATACCCATGCCGAACACCAACAGCAGGTGGACCAATATTCCGGCAGGGTGGGCGAACACCAGGGCGGCTGCCCAGAGCGTGACGAACAAAACTGCAACAGTCCAGATCATGGAAGGACCTCCTGGGCAGCCGGCTGTTCCGACTGCAGTGGTTCTGGTGGCGTAGCCTAACCTATTTCTTGGGAACGTTGACCGTCATGTGGTTGACCACCTGATTCACGCCGGAGACGTTGGCTGCGACTTTTCCCGCCATGTCTATCCCGGCATCGCTGGAGCTCTTGCCGGTAAGCGTAACGATCCCGTCAGTGGTTTTAACCTTGGTTTTAAGCGCGCTGGTGGAATAATGAGACATAAGTGCCAATTTGACTTGAGCGGTAATGGAAGCGTCATCAATCATTTCCGCTGCGTGTTTGATGACGGCATTGGGGATGTTCGGCACGGTTATTTCGTTTTTTACCTGCTTAACACCTTGGATGTCTTTGGCATATTCACCAGTCAAATCTTTTTGGGCTTGGTCGTCGGCTTCACCCCGCAAGGTTACGATCCCTTGGGCGACCGACACTTGCGTTTTCAGGCTGCTCACATGACGGTTGAAAAGCAGGGAGGTTTTAATCTGTAAAGCGATCCAATCATCGGAATTTTTGGCTGGTTGGCGGCCTTCCCATTTGAGCTGGTTGATGACGCGTTTAACGCCGGGTAAATTGGCCACGGTTTCTTCGGCCAAGGTTTTATGGGACATTTCGGCCACGGTGCCGGTTAAGGTGACAACGCCCTGTTTGACCTGAAGGATGATGGTGTCTTTTTCGAGGTAAGTCTTAAACACATAGGATTGTTTGGCGGATGTTTCAATGCGCGCATCCGTCTCAGAGGCCTGCACCAGCAAAACAGAACATGACAGTAATAGCGCGGCGGCGGTTAAGCGTAAGTGCCAATGGGTGTTCATGGGATACCTTCCTTTTAAGTTTGATGTTGAAATGTCTCTTACCGTTTTTTTCCCAAGTGACTTGCTCACCTTCCTTTCCGGATATCGCAAGGGAATGATTTGGTTATATAGAAATGCTTGAGGGAAAACAATTGTACTGGGGTATAGGTTGACCGGGGGTGTGGTGAGGTGGAAAATTCATTTTTATGAAAAATAGATCAGACGGTAAGGTTTATATTGGTAGGGGCGTATCGCAATACGCCCCTGCGTTTATGTTGAAAAAAGGCGCGTGAGAAAAAAGAATGTTGTGGGGGCGTATGGCAATACGCCCCTACGTTGAAGTTGAAAAAAGGCGCATGAGAAAAAAGAATGTTGTGGGGGCGTA
>JAAXVQ010000143.1 GCA_013335425.1 Candidatus Firestoneibacteriota bacterium
GGGGCAAGGGGGAGGGTGATTAAATAAGCTTTTCTCTAATGCAGTTCAAAACACCGGTAAAATTCTCAAAAATTTCATTATCCCAAAAACGCAACACTTTATATCCTTGTTCCCTACACCAGTTATCCCGGATTTGATCTTTGTCGGATTGCTGCATATGCTGCCCACCATCAAGTTCTATAATTACCTTTTTTTCAAAACAAATAAAATCAACAATATACGGTCCTACTTGCTGTTGCCTTCGAAATTTCAACCCTTCCATCTGCTTGGCGCGCAGCCGACTCCATAATTGCCTTTCGGTTTTGGTTTGGCTTTTTCTCAATACCACTGCCAGGGAAGTTAAGTTCACTACTTCTTGCCCCCTCCCCTAGCCCCTCCCTCCACAACCTGGGGAGGGGAATTATTTTACTACTTTCATCTATTTTTAAAAAACCCTACATATTATCCCTGAACAATTCCAGGGTTGAAAACAGCTCAGGCTTCGGCGGCTTTGCCCATGGGCGTGGATTTCAACTCGGTGGTAAGCCGAAAATCAATGTCGGCGTATTTCTTGACGTAATGGTGCAGCATCCACTCGGATTCTACGAAGAAAACCGGACGCCCGTCCTTGTCCTGGCCTATGCGGTCGGACTTGAAGTTGCAGAACTCGGCAAACTGGGCGGGATTGTGGGAGGTGATCCAACAGGCTTTGTAGTAGTTCAAGGGTTGGAAGCGGCACTCGGCCCCGTACTCGTGCTCCAATCGATACGCAATGACTTCGAATTGCAACTGCCCGACGGTGCCCACGACTTTGCGCCGGCCGTCGTCCAAGGTGAACAATTGCGCCACGCCTTCGTCGGTCAATTGTTTGATGCCTTTTTCCAGTTGTTTACCCTTAAGGGAGGTGTTGATGAGCTCTCTGAAAATTTCCGGTGAGAAACTGGGAATGCCCTGGTAATGCAGGTTTTCCCCCGAGGTCAGCGTATCCCCGATCTTGAAATTCCCGCGGTCATAAAGGCCGATGACGTCCCCGGGAAAGGCTTCGTCGATCACGTCTTTTTTCTGTCCCAGGAAACTGGCGGGATTGGAAAAGCGCAGATTGGTGTCCAAGCGCACGTGCCGGTAGAAGGTGTTGCGCTCGAACTTTCCGGAGCAAACCCGAAAAAAAGCAATTCGGTCGCGGTGCCGTAAATCGAGGTTGGCGTGAATTTTAAACACAAAGCCGCTGAAGGTGGACTCTTCGGGGCGAACCAAGCGAGCGTCCGCAAGCATGGGGCCCGGCGGCGGGGCGATTTTCACGAACGTTTCCAGCAATTCCCTCACCCCAAAATTATTCAAGGCGCTGCCGAAAAACACCGGCGCCACTTCACCCGCCAGGTACTGCTCTTTATCAAAGCCGCCGTAAACCCCCAACAGCAAGGCTACGTCCTCGCGCAATTTCTCGGCAAAGTCCTTGCCTATGTTTTTATCCAACACCTCACTGTGGAGGTCGGAAATGGCCACGGCCTCGTCGGCCACGGCTTGATTGGCGCCGAAAAACCGCAGATTTTTCTCATGCAGGCTGTACACGCCCTTGAACGTGGCCCCGCGGCTGATGGGCCAGCTCAACGGCGTAACTTTTAGGGAAATTTTACTTTCAATTTCGTCGAGCAGATCAAAAGGGCTCTGCCCCTCGCGGTCGAGCTTGTTGACGAAGATGATGACCGGGGTTTTGCGCATGCGGCAAACCTTCATGAGGTTCTCCGTCTGCTCCTCCACGCCTTTGACGCTGTCGACGATCAAAATCACGCTGTCCACGGCCGTCAGGGTCCGGTAAGTGTCTTCCGAAAAGTCCTTGTGCCCCGGCGTGTCGAGTAAATTGATTTTCAAGCCGCGGTATTCGAAACTCATGACCGCCGAGGCCACGGAAATGCCGCGCTGCCGCTCTATTTCCATGAAATCCGAGACCGTGGTCTTCTTGATCTTATGGGATTTGACGGCTCCGGCGGTTTGAATGGCCCCGGCAAAGAGCAAAAACTTTTCCGTCAGCGTGGTTTTCCCCGCGTCCGGATGGCTGATAATGGCGAACGTCCGCCTCTGACCGATCTCGCTTTCATAACTCATGGTTTCACCCGCACAAAAAAACACCACACGCCAACGCGGCATGTGGTGTGTGCATTCGAGGATTTATGCAAACCGCCTGCACTGGCATTGCGGATTGATTGTATCGTTTTCACTCCGGGTTGTAAAGCCTCTCGTGCGGATCAACCGTGCCGGCAAGCGTCCGGCACCCATCTCCACCGTTCGGGGCGAAAACGCCCCAACCCGTATAAATCCCTGCAGGTTTTTTAATACCTCCGGTATAATGACTACTACGGTTGCGTGTAAAAAGCCGGAGGGTATTTTCCATGAAGCTCAAAACCCTGTTGCTCCTGTTCGCCGTAGCCATAGGAAGCCTCTCAGCCCGGGGCGATCACGAAGTGATCCTCACCCCCGAGCGCATCCTCCATTTCGACGGCAACCTCCAAGTAAACCAGGACGCGACCTTGTTGGTGACCGAGACCATCAAGCTTACCGCTTGCGGTGATCAAATCAAACACGGACTAAGCCGCAAGTTCTCTTTCCACCGCGTATCCGACCAAGGAAAGCCCTTGGATGTCGGATTTGAACTCAAACAAGTTCTTTGCAACGGCCAACCCGAACCCTACCGATTGGAACGCACCGGCGACAATATCCAGGTCGATATCGGCCGCCGCAACACCTCGTTGAGTCCCGGGGTTTACACCTACAAACTGGTTTACTTGATCCGCCAACAGCTTGGATTTTTCCGGCAATATGATGAACTTTATTGGAATGTCACGGGCAACGACTGGCCGTTCACCATTGAAAAAGCCGCCGCCCGCGTGGACATGCCCCCGGGCGCCCATTTGCTGCAGAGCGCCGGCTACACAGGTGCGTTCGGCGCTCAGGACGAAAGTGTGCTCCAAACCTTGGATGAACAACGGCAGCCGGTTTTTTCCGTGACGCGCGCCTTGCAACCCGGGGAAAGCTTGACCGTTTCCGCTTCCTGGCCGCGCGGTTTCGTCCAACGGCAGGCGCTTCCGGCGACCTCGGGTTTTGACGGATGGACGGTCATCCTGACGGGCGCAGGTCTGCTGGGTGCCGGGGGAGCGCTTTTCGTCGTTCTGCGACGGCGGAGCCGAGGGCCCGTCCGTCGAAAAAAACAACCTCCGGCGCGGTTCGACCGACCTTCAGGCCCTCCCAACTGAGGAATCCTTTCCACAGTTACGGCCCCGCTGATGATTTTTCACCCCAGATTATGGAAAAAACACCTCAATATTCTCAAAACCCTGCCGATCCTTTTAACATCAGCCGGTAAGAAAACGAGCAGCTAAATCTTGTTGGCCCAGAGGTGACTAATGCCCAACCCATCCCGGGACCCGAAACCCCTTTCCACAGAAGCGGAAAAAATAAACCAATGCGGGCAAGAACTCGGCGTTTTGCGTGCCCAGGCAGCCGCGACCGCGCAACGCATAGAACGCTTTAGCGGCCTGCTTAACGTCCTTGGTGAAGTTCAACCTTCGCGTTTGCATCAATCCAACCAGACGCAGCTTGCCCAGGACCTTTGCACCCGACTGGTGGAACAAAAATACTATACCCATGTCCGGATCGTGCTGCTCAATGCCGACGGTTATCCCGCCTCCGGGGCTCAGGCCGGTTTTTCGGAAGATCTGGAAAAAATCATTCATCCCCGGGAAGACGGCGGTTGGGCGCGTTGTCTCCAAAGCGCCCGCGAACGTTCCACCGTATTGGCCATTATGGATCCGGCTTTCAGTTGCGGGCCCTGCCCCCTCGCGGTCGCCTGCCAGCGTCAAGGGGTTTTGGTAACCAATATCAGCTGCGGGCAACGGGTTTTCGGCATACTCGCCGTCGCGGTTCCGCGCACATCCTTGGCGCATGTTGAAGAAAAATCCGCCTTGCGTTTGCTGTCCAATGCCCTGGGGGACGAATTTTTCAACCTCGAAGTCGGATCCGATTTGGAGAAATGCCGGAGATGGATTCGAGAATCCGAAAGAATGCAAACCGCACTCAATGCCCTGCCCACCCCCTTGGTTATTTACGACGGCAACGGCCAACCCTTTTGGAGCAATCAGGCTCAGGGCACGCGTCAGCCGTCATCGCATCAGCACGCAACCGGCACGGAAGACCGTTGCTGGCTGATCGAGAAACAGTCTTACTTGGAACCCGACGGTTCCCAGGGCGGGACGATTGAAATTGCCTGGAACGCCACCGAAACCGCCCGTTCGGAGACCGCCCTGCGCGCTTGCCTGGAAACCGCTCAGCACATGCTTGCCGCCGGGCACGATTTTCTTTGGACCGCGGACATTTACGGCCGCTTCACCAGCGTGAGCCCGCAAGTCGAAACGTTATTGGGGTTTGCACCCGCAGAACTCCAGGGGCGCCCCCTGGCCGAATTCATGGAACCGGAAAAAGACACTCCCTACGAAAACAATTTTGAAATGGCGCTGACTTCAGCAACGCCCCTGAGCCGGGTCATGCGCACCCTGCACCATCGTGATGGCCGGGAAATAACGTTCGAAATCAGCGCCCAGCCTCTTTACGGGCTCGAAGGAACCTGCCGGGGATTCCAGGGTTGTTGCCGGGACGTCACGGAACAAACCCGAGCCGAGAAAGCCCTGCTGGAAAGCGAATCCCGTTTCCGCAACATTTTCAGTTCATCGCCTTCAGCCCTGGTGTTGGCCGACCCCCAGGGCCGGGTGGTCGAAATCAACCGGAGCATGTGCGAGCTTTTCGGCATCATGGACAAAACCATGGTCAGCCAGATGAACTTGGCGGACTACCTGCCGCTTACTGAAGAAGATCACGCCGCCCTGCGCGCTCACCGTATCGTCCGCCGGGAAGGGACCTTTAACCCCGACACCTTTCAAGGCAACCGGGCTTTCAAACCCGCTCAAGCCGGACCTTTGCATTTGGAGGTTCTGATTTCCTTTTTCCCCTGGCAGCGCGATTCTGCGGTCGAAGGCTATTTGGTGCAAATGCAGGACATCACGGACCGCAAAAACGCCGAGGACGCCCTCTGTCAATCCGAGGAAAAATACCGCATGATCGTGGAAAACAGCGGTTCGGCTTTGCTGATCATCAACGAGGACTTGACGCTCAGCCTCATCAACCGGGAAATGGAAAACCTGTGCGGGTTTACGCTCATGGAACTTCAGGCCATGGATCATTGGTATAAAAACATTTTTCCCGAAGACCTGGAAAAAATCAAACAAAACCACTTCCAGCGCCGGGTGAATCCGGACTCAGTACCGAGCTCCTATGAAGTCCGTTTCCGCCATAAAAACGGTGAAATTCGCACCGTGCTTTTCCGGGTTACCTTGATCCCTTCCACCCGCCAATCCATGGCCGCCATTTTGGACATTACCGAGCGCAAACACACGGAAGAGGCGCTGCGGCTCTCCGAAGAAAAATACCGGGCCACTTTCGAAAACAGCGGCACCGCCCTGGCCTTGCTTGAGGACGATCTGATCATTTCCTTGGTCAATCAAAAAATGACCAGCCTTCTCGGATGGGCGCGTGCCGCACTCGAGGGCAAGGCAACCTGGCCGGGATTTTTAGCCGACCCGGCGGATCATGAAAAATTCGCCCATTGCCGGCAAATGCTCCTGCAAGATCCGGCCGTGATCCTTAAATCCTGCGAGTGCGGGATCAGACACCAAGACGGCGGCACCCGCGATGTCATGGCGGCCATGACCTACCTCCCCGCTTCCCGGCAATTTTTAATTTCCTTGGTCGACATTACCGAAAGCAAAGCCGCCGAGAAAAAGCTCAAGGAAAGCGAACAACGCTACCGCTTGCTGGCGGACAACATTCACGATGTCATTTGGATGACGAACGCCGAGGGCAGATTAACCTTCATTACGCCCTCCATCACCCGTCTGCGGGGGTTTGCCGTGGAAGAAGTGCTCGCTCAAACCCCGGAGCAAATCTTCACACCCAAC
>JAAXVQ010000144.1 GCA_013335425.1 Candidatus Firestoneibacteriota bacterium
ACGCGGTCGGCGCGGTGCTTGGTGCGGGTGAAAATCAACACCGAGGAAACGGTCATGCCTTGCAGCACGGTCACCAGCAGCTTGGTTTTCAAATGTTGATTGACCGGGTAGATGGCGTGCGCCACGGTGGCGGCCGGAGCTTCGTGCCCCAGGGTAACGCGCTTGGGCACGCGCATGGACTTGTGGATCAATTGCTCCAAGGCTTTTTCAAACGTGGCTGAGAACAGCAAGGTCTGGCGCGCGGCCGGGACCTTTTGGAGAATCTGTTGAATCGGCGGCAAAAAGCCCATGTCGAGCATGCGGTCGGCTTCATCGAGCACCAGGATTTCAACCCCGTCGAGCTTGGCGGTGCCGCGCTGCAGATGGTCCAGCAGGCGTCCCGGGCAGGCCACAATGATGTCGACACCCTGGCGCAGGGCGCGTTCCTGGGGAACCATGCCCACGCCGCCGTAAACCGTGGCCGAGCGGATGGGGGTGAAATGTCCGAGTTTGGCAATCACGGTGTGGATTTGTTCGGCCAGTTCCCGGGTGGGGGTTACAATCAGCACCCGGGTTTTATTGGCCAGCTTTTTGGGCGTGGTCAGCAGATGGTGCAAAATCGGGAGCACGAAGGCCGCGGTTTTACCCGTGCCGGTTTGTGCCGTCCCGATCAAGTCATGCCCCTCCAAAACCAAAGGAATCGCCTCGGCCTGAATCGGCGTGGCTTGTTCATACCCGGCGTTCTTCAAACCCTGTTCGACGCGGGGGTCCAGCTTAAAACGTTTAAAACCCATAACTTGTACATCCCTTTTATTTTACCAGCAAAAATGGTTTTTGGAATTCCAAGCGTAAACGTTTTCGCTGGTATCGACCCGCCGGGACACAGAGTGGTTTGTGGGTTCGGCGGATTGAGAAAACGGGAGGTGCCTTGGATTCGTGGTGATTAGCGGAAATGTTCCTGCCGTTGTTTCTAAGGACGAAAGGTTGGAAGGAAAGTCACGTTCGCTATCGGACTATGACTATACGCGAGCGCTCTGTGGTTAGCAAGCTTTATTCCGTCTTTATGACAATCCGCTTCCGCCGGTTACCCTTGCTCCCGTCGCGCATTCCGGGGAAGATTACCCCAATACCTTTTGAGCGGATGATTTTGCAGTTGTAATTGTCCGAGGTCATGGGTGATAATTCGTTGGCATTTTTGCTCGAGCCGTAATTAGTTTTTAGCATGGAAAGCTTTTTGTTAATAATTCCCCTCCCTAGGACTTGGTGGGAGGGGACGAAGGGGAGAGGGATTTGAAAAATAACAGCGTCCTTTCCTCAACAGAAACAAATTACTTTTTAATTATCTCTCGATGGAGGTTGGTGTGAGCGAACTTTTTAAGCATTTAGCCATGTCCGGTGATGTTTGGGTGCTTTATTTCTTGGCGGCCGCCAGCGTGCTCAGCGTGGCCGTGATGGTCGAACGTTACCTGACGTTTTCCAGAGCCGGGGGCGACGTGCCGGCGTTGATGGACGGTTTGGCCCGGCTTTTGGAGAAGCACGACGTGCCCGGGGCCATTCAACTGGCTGCGGCCTCGCAGCGTGTGGAAGCCAAGGTTGCTTTGGAGGGTTTGCAGAGCATCGAACGCGGGCCGGCGGCCGTGGAGGAAGTCATGTCCTCGCGCTGGCTGCGGGAAAAAATGTCCTTGGATAAAAATCTGATCGTGCTGGCAACGCTGGGGAACAACGCCCCGTTTGTCGGGCTTTTCGGCACAGTGCTGGGCATCATTAAAGCGTTCAACGACCTGGCGCTTACGGGTCAGTCCGGGGTGACCGTGGTCATGGCCGGCATTTCCTCGGCGTTGATTGCCACGGCTTTCGGCATTTTGGTGGCCATTCCCGCGGTGGTAGCCAACAATTATTTTGCCGCGCGCCTCAAACGGACGCAGATCGCCACCGAGAGCCTGTCGCATATCCTCATGGCTTATCTCAAAGAGGACAAGAAAGGCGGGGGCGGCCATGCAAAGCGCTGAAGACGATTCCAATGTGGTCTCGGGCATCAATGTCACGCCTTTGGTTGACATCACCCTGGTGCTGCTGATCATCTTCATGGTCACCGCCACATTTGTCAGCGAACAAGGTCTCAAGGTCAATTTGCCCAAGGTGCTCACCCGGGAGAACGCGCCTTCGCCGGCCATCAGCGTGGCCTTGGGGCGGGACGGCCGGCTGAAGTTGATGAAAAAGGACGTCACATTGGATGAGCTGAAGAATCAGATGGCTTTGGAAGCTCGCCTGGACCCGACGGTTAAGGTGCTGGTCAAAATCGATAAAGACCTGCCGTATAACAACGTGGCGGAAGTGCTCGATGCCATCAAACTCGCGGGCATCAACAAAGTGGCCTTGGCCATGGACCGGAAATGAAGTTTGCCAAGGGATTTTTAATCTCCCTGCTGTTGCACGGTTTTTTATTTTTCGGGGGAGTCGGGTACCTGGCCTGGAAAAGCGTCCAAGCCGGCGCGGCCATGGAAATTGACCTGGCCCACTCGTCGCTGCTGCTGCGTCCGCACGCGGCGGGGGGGCGGGCCCGGGTCATACCGCCCGAACCGTGGTATTTGACCACGGGCCGCAAAGCCCAGCCCACGGTCCCCTTGGCTAAAACCCCGCCCGTGGTTGAACCGCCGGAAGAACAAACTGCGGCCCCGGCCGGGCCGGTGACGGGCGAGCCGGCGGAAACGTTTTTACCCGCGGCTGCCGCTTCGCGCATCCCGGAATGGGTGGACGGTCTGATCACGGAAGACGATTATCCGCCCGCAGCCCGCAAACAGGGAAAAGAGGGCAAGGTCGTGGTGACCGTGGCTATCGACGCCACCGGACAGGTGAAGGATGTGCAGGTTACCGAAGGCAGCTACTCCGAGTTCAATCAACTGGTCCTGGAACGTCTGCGCCATGCCCGTTTTCGCCCGGCGCGCGATCAAAACGACAACCCCATTGCCGTGCGCATGTCTTTGCCCATTGTGTTTGAACTACATTAATTTTCCGCGAGGCCTCCATGCCGAATTTTATTAAAACGATTTTGTTCGCAAGCTGCCTGACGGGTTGCCTGACCCTGCCGGGTCTCGCGGTCGCTGAGGATGGGCCCGTTCCCGTCACCCCCAGTGCGGTTGCGGAAACCGCGGGGAACACAGAGGCCGCCCTGCCGTTGCTCACCGCCGGTGTGCATGGGAAAATCCGGGAATTGGGATCGCCCGATGCCTTGCGGGCGGCCATGGCCGAGGCTTTGGGCGCAAGCTTAAGCGCCATGGCGGATGAAAAAGGGTTCTACCGTTTGGCGCTGCCGGCGGGAAATTATAATCTCCGTTTTAGCGCCGCCGGGCACGCGCCGCGGATGAAAACAGTTCAACTGGCGCCGGGGCAGGAAGCGGAAGTGAACTGCAGCTTGGACCGGGTCGACTTTGCCGCCGGGGCTTATGTGGTGCGCGGGAAAAAAGACAAGCCCCAAACCCTGACCACCACCTTGAGCCAGAACGAAATCAAGAAAGTGCCGGGCACGGCCGGGGACGCCTTGCGGGCCGTGCAGAACCTGCCGGGCATCGCCATTCCCAATGATTTTTCCGGGCAACTGGTGGTGCAGGGCGGCGGGCCCGGAGACAACCTGTACCTGCTGGACAACATCCCTTGGCCTTTTCCATTTCACTTCGGAGGCGTGCTCTCCACGGTTAATTCCGATTTGCTTTCCTCGGTGGACTTGAATTCAGCAGGGTTTGGGGTCCGCTGGGGCAATGTTTTGGGGGCGGTGCTCGACGCCAAAACGCGTCCGGGCAAAAAGGACCGGCTGCACGCTTCGGCGGATATAAATATGGTCACTTCACAAGTCTTGGTGGAAGGGCCTCTGGGTTGGGGTGATGCGTCCTTTACCCTAGCCGGGCGTCGCAGTTATTTTGATTTGTTCCTGCGTCGCATGGCCGGGTCCGCGTTTACGGCGTTCCCTTATTTTTGGGATTTGGGCGGCAGCTTGGATTTTTCCCTGGATGCCAACAACCATTTCCGCGTGCTGGCCTTGGGCGATGACGATGTCTTGGGTGTCAATATCACGGCCGATGACACTTCCCAAACGGAATTTTCCGGGGAATTCAAGCTGGACAACCGGGCCATCACCGGCGGTTGTTCCTGGGTGAACACCGCTTTGCCGAATCTGACCTCCACCCTGACGCCCTATTACAATCAAACAGACCTCGCTTTCAATCTTGGCACCGGGTTTAATCTCAACAACCGGGAGACGGCCATGGGCATCAAGGAAGAAGCCGAATGGAAACCCGGAGAGCTCTTGGGCATGCGCCATGACGTAGGGTTCGGCGGCGGGGTGGAGACCTTGGACTATGAGACCTTGGTCTATTTCTTCCGTAATTTCCGCAACGGCGTGCCCTCGGATCCGGTCGGTACCACGGTCACGACGAGGGCGGTAAACCGCAGCGCGTATCTTCAGGACCGCGTCCAACTATGGCCCGAGCTGGCAGTCACAGCCGGTTTGCATTACGACAAGAACGACCGGGTCGCGGGGGACGTGCTTTTGCCGCGCCTGAGCCTGGAGTGGCAATATGACACCCGCACGCTCTGGAAAGCGGCCTGGGGTCTCTATGACCAGTTTCCCGGCGGCCTGCAGCTTGACGAACATTTCGGCAATCCCAGGCTAAGCGCCGAACGGGCCGAACACACGGTGCTGGGCTTGGAGAAAAAGTTCTCGCGAGAATTTACGGGGCGGGTGGATGTCTATTACAAACGGTATTATGATTTGGTGGCCAAAGACCCCGCGACTCAGGCCTACGGTAATCAGGCGCTGGGGAACGCGCGGGGCGTGGAATTGTTCCTGCGCGAAGACTGGGGCGAGAAATTCTTCGGCTGGATCTCCTACGCCTATTCCAAATCCGAACGCTTCGGACCGCCGGTCAACAACTGGTACGCTTACCAGTACGATCAGCCCAACATCCTGACGCTGGTGGCCAGCTACAGCATCACGCCGCCGTGGAGCTTCGGGGCTAAACTGCACTATAATTCCGGGCCTTTGGTGCAGAGCTTGGAAGGGCGCTATCAGGATGCCCAGGGCACTTGGCGTCCCGTATTGTCCGATACCTACAATCAACGCCTGGAGGATTACCTGCGCCTGGATGTGCGCATGGATTATTCCTGGCGTTTTGAAGGCTGGCGGCTGAATGCTTATATTGAAACCCTCAACCTGCTCAACCGCGCCAACCCGGCCGGAGTGACTTACAACAAGGATTACACCAAGACCGAGGTCGTCAACAATTTCCCAATGCTGCCGTATTTCGGCCTGGAGGCGGAATTTTAACAAGACGCTTATCCCGGCGCTTTAACCCTCTTTTTCCGGAGATGACGCAGATGTCACAGGTGATGTCTCAACACATCCGGAACAGCCTTGCGCCAAAAATGGTTTAAATCTGCGACCATCTGCGTTATCTGCGGATAGCCCGTGTTTTATTTGGAAAGTATGAGGATTTTTATGTTATAAATTTCCTCCATGACTTTATCCCGTCCGACTCAAGATTTTGCCGCTGCGTTGAAAATTCCCAACATCCGTCTGGCCCTGGGGGCGGTCGGCTTTTCGGCGTTTGCCAGCCGCGCCCTCAATGTCGTGATCGGTTTTCAGATCTATCAGCTGACCCACAGTGTGCTGGCACTCGGCTGGCTGGGGCTGGTCGAGGCCGTCCCCGCCATTGCCTTGGCGCCCTTCGGCGGATATGTGGCCGACCATTACAACCGCCGCCGGATTCTTTTAATCACGCGTTTGGGGGTGGTGGGTTGCGCCCTGGCCTTGGCCGGGTTTTCGCGGGAAGCGGGACCGCATGCGCTGTTGGGGCTCTATGCCATGATTTTTTTAGCCGGCGTGGCGCGGGGATTTTTGGACCCGGCCTCCACAGCCTTTGAAGCGCAAGTGGTGCCGAAAAATCTGACGGTCAATGCCTCGTCCTGGTTGAGCAGCACTTGGATTTTAAGTTCGATTCTTGG
>JAAXVQ010000485.1 GCA_013335425.1 Candidatus Firestoneibacteriota bacterium
CCGATCAGCCTTTCAGATATCACCCAAACCCTCCGCGGCAAAGGCGTTGTGATCGTGGTTTTTCTTTTCATCCGAATGATCCTTCTGCCCGTTGTGATCTTTTTTCTCTTTCAGGCCCTTTGGCCGGGGTACAGCCTTGCCGCCTTGCTCCTGACCGGGATATCCACCGGGGTCGTGGCGCCCTTTATTTCAGGCCTGCTCCAGGCCAACACCCCCAAGGGCCGGGAACTGCTGGACAAGCTGGAGCTTCCGGCCGCGGAAGCGTCACCGGCGCCCCAACTCCCGACGGTTCCCAAGGTTCAGCCGCCGGCGCCCGGGGTTCCGGCGCCGGAGAAACTGGAAAGGGCTCCGGTCGCGCCGGTTAGGGCGGAAGTTACCGCCCCCCTGTCTTTGAAGATTCCCGGGCTCGATGCGGCGCGGGCCAAGAAAGCCCTGGTGGAATTTTTGCAGGAACAGCGGGAAATCCGCGGACGCGCCCGGGCCATCATGGAATTATCCGGAGAATTGAATTCCATCACCACCTCCGTGCTCTTGGCCGAAGCCTTGGGGAGCGATAAGGTGGAACTGTATTTTTTCCTGGACGGCGAACCTGAAAACCAAACCCGGCGCGAACAGGCCCGCATGGTCGCCAGCCGCCTGGGGCGGAACTTGGAGTTTAAGGATTTGCGTCCCATTTTGGCCGCGGTTTACACGGGCGAGACCGGGGTGGACCCGGCCCGTCGGGCGGAGCGCATCATTTTCGAGAAGCAGGCCTGGCTGCTGGACTTGGCCGACGCGCACAATGCCATGGTCGTGCAAAGCACCAACAAAACCGAACGCCTGTTGACCCGTTCCGCGGGGCAAGTGGGGGAAGGACGCACGGTATTTCCCTTGGGCGATGTGTATCAAAGCCAGGTGCCTGATTTGGCCAGGGTCTGCAACATTCCGGCCGAGGTGGTAAACCCCACGCGGGAGTTTTTCCTGTCGCAGGAGTTGGGGCTAAAGACCGCCGAGATCGACGGGCTGCTTTATCAGATGCTGGATATCAAGATTTCGCTCGCCCGCTTGATGGATCTGGGCCTGGCCGAAGGCAAGGTGCATGCCTTGTATCAGAAATTGCGGGCGGCCGCGCAAGTCCGTCGTTCTTCGGCCTGGGAAGCCATGGGCGCTTACTATGTACCGCGCCCTTGGACCAGCAACGGCAATCGTTCCTAGCGGAGGCTGAGATCATGGGTAGAAAACAGAAGCTCAAGCAAGCCCGGCATGAAGCCAAAGGCGGCAACGGCAAACCTCGGCGCGAGGTTACGCCCGGAACCCGGGTCCGGCGTACCTGGTTGTTCGCGGTCTTGGGCGTGCTCCTGGTTTTGATCGCAACTGCGGTTGCGTTGTTTATGCGGAACCAGACCAAGATTTTTCAAATGGCCATGGTGGCCCAAGCTTATCAGATCGACGAGCAACTGAAACCGCGTTTGGGACGCTTTTCCAGCGAAGAAGGACAGCGTCTGGAAGCGGTGCTGCACGAGGTGCAAACGCTCGCCAATTTGCCCGGCATGGACGCCCGCGCGGCCGGGCAATTGAAATTTGTGCTGGGCGTGGTGGAGGAAATCAGCCGGGCCGGTGAGCTGGAGCCCGGGGAAATCGAAAAATTGGAAGCCCAGACCCAGGCGGCCCGCGATTATTTGAACCGACAGGACCGTTCCCGCCGGCCATGAGTTCACCCGCTCAGGCTTCGGGCACGCTCTTTGTGGTCGCCACCCCCATCGGCAACTTGGAAGACATTACCTTGCGGGCCTTGCGCGTGTTGAAGGAGGCGGATTTTATCGCCGCCGAGGATACCCGCCGCACGCTGCAACTCCTCAACCATTTCCGGATTTCC
>JAAXVQ010000145.1 GCA_013335425.1 Candidatus Firestoneibacteriota bacterium
TGGCAGCCAGGGCCGTGGGGATCCCCCCCAGGGTGCAAAACCCGGCTACAATGGAGTCTTTGTTGCCCGTAGCTTTTTGGCCTTTATCGGCCTTGTCCTTATACCCTGGAAATTGCAGGGGGTCGGCCGCCTGCAATAAGCCCGAAGTTTCCTGAAAACTTTCGGGATCAGCCAAAAGCGCAATCCGTTCCCGGGCCGGCATGTGGAAATGATGGTTGCATTTGGGGCAGGTGCGCTGGGTGTTTTCAATATCCTTGTTCAAAACAATTTCCGAGCACCCCGGACAACGCGTGATGAGGTTGTCGGGAATATCGCTCTTTTTCTTGGCGGTTACCCGGACTGTCATGTATTTAGGCTTTTTAAACCAATCCACGTCACACCACTCCCTGATCGCGTCTGTTTTTAGGTGATTTTGGAATCAAAATGGTAGCATATCTTGCCGGTTTGCTCTACCGATTTTTTACGGCTTTCGCCAAGCGGCGGGATAAGCCGGCCAGGCGCTGCAGGGCCTGGGCATCGGAAGCGGCGGTTTCCATGGCATGAATCAGCACGCTGGCCACAATGACCCCGTCAGCCAGGCCCGAGATATTTTTAGCCTGTGCGGGCGTGGAAATGCCGAAACCCACCAAGATCGGCAAAGGCGTGGCTTGGCGGACCTGCCCGATGCCCGCAGCCAGATCGGCCAAAGGCAGTTGGTTGCGCATGCCCGTAGTGCCGGTGACTGAAACATAATATATGAAGCCGGTGGAAGCCTTAACCACGGATTGGATGCGTTGAGGCGTGCTGGTCGGAGCCACCAGAAACACCGTGTCCAAACCCGTCCGGGCGCAGGCTTTATTCCAGGCAACGGCCTCTTCCGGGGGGAGGTCCGGAACAATAAACCCGTCCACCCCGCTTTGGGCTGCCCGGAGCGCATTTTTTTCCAGCGTCGGGTGCAAAAACGGGTTGAGATAGCCCATCAACAGCAAGGGTATGTCCGTCACTTGGCGCAAATCCCGGACCAAATCAAAAATAGCCGGCAAGGTCGTGCCGCGCTGCAGGGCCCGTTGGGAGGCACGCTGGATCACGGGTCCGTCGGCCAAAGGATCGGAAAACGGCACCCCGAGTTCAATGGCATCGGCCCCGGCTTCGACCAAGGTCAAAACCGCCCGGCGGGTAAAGGCCAAACCACGGTCGCCGGCTGTGACAAAAGGTACGAAAAGCTTGCGCCCGGCCATGCGTTCGCGGGCAAAACGTGAAAAGAGGCGCAAGCTCATGCCGCCTCCTACGGCTTGAGATCTTTATCGCCGCGCCCGGAAACATTGACGATCATCACGGCTTTTTTACCCAATCTCTTAGCCAAAAGCCGGGCATACGCCACGGCGTGGGAACTCTCGGTGGCCGGAATGATGCCTTCCAGGCGCGAAAGCTCCTTTTGGGCAGCCAGGGCTTGCGTATCCGTGACGGAAAAAAACTCCGCCCGCCCCGCATCCTTCAAATACGCCAACTCCGGCCCAACGCCCGGATAATCCAAACCCGCGGCCACCGAGTGCGTGGGGGCGATTTGCCCAAACGCGTCCTGAAGCACGTAGGAGCGGCTGCCGTGCAGCACCCCGACTTTACCGCGCGTTAAGGTGGCGGAATGCTCCCCCAAACCCGGGCCCCGGCCCCCGGCTTCCACCCCAATGAGCCTGACTTTTTTGTCTTGGATAAAACCCGAAAAAATACCCATGGCATTGCTGCCCCCGCCCACGCAGGCCACCACGGCCGCAGGCAGGCGCCCGGCTTGCGCGAGCACCTGGCGGCGCGCTTCCTTGCCGATGACGGACTGGAACTCCCGCACCATGGTGGGGTAAGGGTCAAAACTGGCGACCGTGCCGATGAGATAATAAGTGGTGCGCACATTGGTGATCCAATCGCGCACCGCTTCGTTCATGGCGTCCTTGAGGGTCCGCGAACCGGAAGAAACCGGAATGACCTCGGCCCCCAGCAGGCGCATGCGGTGCACGTTGAGCGCTTGCCGGGCCATGTCCTCGGTCCCCATGAACACGTGGCATTCCAGGCCGAAACGCGCGCAAACCGTGGCCGTGGCCACGCCGTGCTGCCCGGCCCCGGTTTCGGCGATGATGCGGGTCTTGCCCATGCGCTTGGCGAGCAGCGCATGCCCATGCGCCGGGCCAGCAAAATCTGTCCCAGTAAATTGTTGATTTTATGAGAACCGGTGTGGTTCAAATCTTCGCGTTTTAAAAAAACACGCACCCCGCCCCAGGCCGCGGTCAAACGGCGGGCTTCGTCCAGGGGCGTGGGACGCCCGGCGTAATTATGCAAAAGTTCGTTCAATTCGCGTTTGAACGCCGGATCACGCCGGGCCGCCAAATAAGCGCTTTTTAGTTCGGCAATGGCGGGCATCAGGGTTTCCGGAGCATAACAGCCGCCGAATTCGCCGAACCAGCCTTCCCGGGCAAGATGTGGGGTCATGCAAACGCACCGCCTCCAGATGATGCCAACAGATTATAGAAAAAAACCCGGTTATGCAAATAAAAAACAATCCTCGGCCGTTTAAGAAAATTTCCCAACCGGCCACCTGGGTAAATTTTTTCGCGCCGCACCCCTTAATCCCCTCCCTTATTATACCGTAGCTATCCATACTACTAAAGCGAGGGTCTATGTCCTTTTTCTTTCGGGGGATTTTATCTTTAAGTTTGTTAGCCTCCCTGGCCGCGCCTGCCGCTGCCTGGGACCGGCGCATGGGCGCGCGTCCCATGGGCATGGGCGATGCTTTTGCCGCCCTCGCCGACGACGCCAATGCCCTCAACTACAACCCCGCGGGCCTGGCCCGCCTGAAAAACCCGTCCCTCGCGTTGGAATACGCCAGCCTCTACGCGGGTTTGGATGACGGCCGCTTGCAGGAAAACCATCTCGCCTTGGCTTACCCCCTCGGCCCCTTGGGGGGCGTGGGTTTGGATTGGAACAACCGGGCCCTGGTGGACGTTTATTCCGAAAACGAAATGCTGCTGGGATACGCCGTAACCCCGCAGACCGGCTTTCCCTGGAGTGCGGGGATTTCCGCCAAACTGTTCTACTGGTCCTATTCCGATCCGGGCTTTTTAGCCTTGAGCAGCTCCTTGGGCCTGGCTGCGGAAAAATATCAATACGGCCTGGACGTCGGAGTGCTCGGCACCTTGCTGGCCGAAACGCCTGCCCGCCCGCAAATCAATGCCGCCTTAAGCGTCATCAATGTCAACCGCCCGGACTTAGGCCTGGCCGCCTCCAATCCCCTGCCCGTGGAAACCCGTTTGGGGCTGGCGGCCCAATGGCGGGACTGGGACGGCGCTTGGGATGCGGTGTGGCTCAATGCCAAATGGCAACTGCATGCCGGTGCGGAAAAAT
This sequence comes from Candidatus Firestoneibacteriota bacterium, assembly GCA_013335425.1. GTDB lineage: Bacteria > Oederibacteriota > JAAXVQ01 > JAAXVQ01 > JAAXVQ01 > JAAXVQ01. The sequence continues at coordinate 3,370 of JAAXVQ010000145.1, forward strand.
GGTTCAACGCCAGGGTTTGGGGCGTACGGGCCGGGGTCATCACCGGGGAAGAAACCGGTACAACCGTCACCCTGGGCGGCGGCTACCGTTTTACGGGACCCGGTGTCGGGGCGCGAATTGTCTATGCCTTCAATTACCCCTTCGGCGGTCTTATGGAAACCTGGGGAACGCACCGGCTCTCTTTGGAGATCGAACTTCCCCAAAACACCGGCGCGCCGCTTCCGGTTAAAAAAGCCGCCGTGGAAAAGCCGTCGGCCCCCGCCGTTCCCGCCGAACGCATGGAACGCATCCGCACCTATGTCCTGGAAAAAATCGACGCCTATTTTTCAGCCCTGGACACGGTGGAACGTTTGCAGGTCCAAAAACCGGCCCCCGGCGTCCCGGCCCTCGAGGAAGCTGCCCGGCTATTGCACGAAGCCGCGGGCTCGTTGATTCTGCGCGAAGATGTCGTGGGATTTTTAAATCACCTGGAGGCGGCGCTGGCGCTGTTGCAAAAAAACCAGCCCCGGCCCTGACATGACGGCCCGGTTACGCCTGCCGCGGGAGACGAAGGGTGCCGGCTCGGCTTTGACCCTCTGGCTGCTTGGGGGAATGCTGCTCACCCTGACGGTGGTGCCCGCGGCCTGGAGCGGCAACCTTTGGTTTGACGATCTCACGGGCACGGCCGGCGACCTGCCCACAGCCTGGCGGGATGAAACGACCGATCCGGGGTTTAGCGCCCATATAAATTTCGCTTTCACCAGTTCACTGGCGGCCGTAACGCGCACGGCGGCGGGCACCGCCGGAAAAATTTTCTCCCCTTATTTGAATGCGGATGTGGACGCCTACCCCTTGGTGGAGGTGCGCGTGGTTTCCCTCGGCGGCGGCGCGACTTGGAAAATCGGCATCCAGGACGCGGACACGGCGGGATACTGGGATTTGAACGCCGGTTCGGCGGAACCCGGGACTGTCGCGTTTAATTATAAGAACATCACCTCCTGGACCGGCATTAAAAATTTTTACATTCAATTCACCCTGGAAGGCGCCGGCGGTGCGGCCGCAGAATTGGATTTCCTGCGGGTATGCGATGACGCCGCCACGCCCACGCCCACCGCCACCCCCACGGCTACAGCATCTCCGACCGCTTCCCCCACGGCCACACCCGGACCCGCTGTCCAGGGGTACATCAACCCCAATGCCGCGGCCGCCGGAGCGTCCCGGGATTTCAATTATTTTGTTTTGGGTAAAGCGGGCGGGACCACGGATACTTTTACCCTAGAAATTCCCAGCGGCTGGGCTCTCGCCGGCACGCCTTCTTCAGACGTGCTGGGCGGCACCGTGAGCCTGAACGACAACCGGATCGTGGTCACTTATTCCCCGCCGTTGACCCTGGGGGATTTCGACACCATCGGCTTTACGGCCACAGCCCCGGGTATCGGCGGAGTTTATTTTTGGAGTGCGTATCTCAACAACGGCACGTATACCGCCGCCACACCCAATGGCAAAAGCCAGAGCGTCAATGTCCATACCCCCACGGCCACGGCGAGCTTTACCCCCACCGCCACACCCACGGCCACACCCAGTGAAACGTCGCAACAATCCCCCACCTCGACAACCACGCCTACGCCCACCCATACTGAAACACATACCTTCACCGTTACCGCCAGCGCAACGGCCACGGTCACGCCGGCAGCGCAAGCCTACCTTATCCCCAATACCGCGGCCGCGGGACAAACCCAGGTCTATGATTACCTGGTCATCGGAAGGTCCTTGGGGGGCGCGGATACCATATCTTTGCAGATACCCGCCGGTTGGGCGATTCCCGACACCCCGGTTTCCGGCATTTTAGGCGGCGACGTAGTTTTAACCCAGGACCGGATCGTGGTCAGCTATTCCCCGCCCTTGTCCCTGGGCGATTTTGACACCCTGACTTTCACGGCCACGGCCCCCGGCGTGGGCGGGCTTTATTATTGGAGCGCCTATCTCAATGACGGCGGCTACACCGCCGTCACGCCCAACGGCAAAAGCCAAGCCGTTAACGTGCATACCCCCACGGCCACGATCACACCAACTTCCACCACCACGCCCACGCAAACCGACTCCCCCACATCAACCGCTACGCCAAGTTTTACCAGTTCGTCGACCGAAACACCTTCTGAAACTCCCACCTTAACCATCACAGAGACGGCCACCGAAAGTCCTTCGCAAACCGTCACACCCACTCCGACTGAAACCATAACTTTTACCGTGACACCGACAGAAACGCCTTCTTTCACTGAGACGCCGACGGAAACCCCTTCTTCAACTGAGACTCCCACCGAAACGCCTTCTTTTACTGAAACGCCGACTGAAACTCCTTCTTTCACCGAGACGCCGACCGAAACGCCTTCTTTCACCGAGACGCCGACCGAAACGCCTTCTTCTACCGCGACTCCCACCGGGACGCCTTCTTTCACTGAAACACCGACTGAAACCCCTTCCTTCACCGAGACTCCCACCGGAACGCCTTCTTTTACTGAGACGCCGACCGAAACGCCTTCTTTCACCGAGACGCCGACCGAAACGCCTTCTTTCACCGAGACGCCGACCGAAAC
>JAAXVQ010000146.1 GCA_013335425.1 Candidatus Firestoneibacteriota bacterium
GGCCCGAGTAGAGAGACAGCAGCCGGTCTCCGCTCCGTGTGTTCGGCGCGCTCATCGGGCGGCCTCGACAACGTAGACCTTGGCGAAGCGCAGATCAGGACTCGGGACGGCAAAGACCGCCGCCTGCTCAACCAACGGCAGCTACTCAACGGGAAAGGACTTACCCGAACCCTACTCCCCGATCTTTTAACGAGATAAATTTCTCCCGCCCGATCACCAGGTGATCGAGCACTTCGATATCCAGCATCCTCCCGGCTTCGACGATGGTGCGGGTGACCGCAACGTCATCCGGGCTGGGAGACGGGTCTCCGCTGGGATGGTTGTGAACCACAATAATTGCGGCCGCGTTTCTTAAGAGGCAGATATTTAGAAATTACGGTGACAATATCGAGCTTTTTTTTGATGTTTTCAACCTGGGATTCCACTAGGGTAGTTTAACATCTAAATCCCTCTCGGCTTCGCCGCTTCTCCCTTTTAGGATTTCGCAATAAGGTGCCGATAGAGATTCATGGTCTTGCGGGCCACAGCCGACGGCAGGAACCTCTTTTGTGCTTCGGCTCGGGCATTTTTTCCAAAACGTTCACGCAACCGATCGTCCTCCAACAAAACTTTAAGCTTTTCCACCAGCGCGTCGACATCGTCGGGCTCCACCAGAAACCCCGTCTTGCCATCCGCGACCAAATGCGGCACGCCGCCCACCCGCGTGGCCACCACCGGTTTTCCGGCGGCCATGGCTTGTTGGACCGCAATGGGTGAATTCTCGTGCAAAGAGGTCGAAACCAAAAACGAACACGCGCGATATTCCTTTTGCAGTTGCGCTTCCGACAAATGCCCCAAAAAGCGGATCTGCCCGCGCAGGGCGTGATCGTCCAAATATTTTTCAACCTCACCGTAATACTCGCGGTCGCTGACGGCGCCGGCCACCGCCACTTTGAGCCCGGGGTAGACCGGGCTGAGTTGAGCCACCGCCCGGATGAGGGTCAGCACATTTTTCAACCTGCTGATGAACCCCACGAACAGGATGTTCCCTTCGGCGCCGTCGCGTTTCAGCTTGAAATAATTTGCGTTAACCGGATTGTCTATCCGGTGCATCGCCGCACAGGTCAGCCGGCCCACCGCTTTTTCCACATAAGGGTTCAAAGTGACCAAGTGACGGATCTTTTTTAAGGCCGCCATTTCCTGCCGAATTCTGAAATAACTCCGCAACCGTTCCGTCCGGCCGTTTTGAAATTTCACTTCCTGATGTATGATGCCGTGCAGGGTCAACAGCACCGGACAAGCGGGCAAACCCGCCCAACCCGTATAAGCGAACGCCGGGGCGTTTTGAAAGTGAATCAAATCGGGCGCCAGGGTGCGCAGACGCTGCCGAACCCGGCGATGGTCCCACCAGCCCTGAGTGATGTTGCTGAAACGCCTGGCCGCCTGCAGATAGTGCAGGGTGACGTTGCCCCGGCGAACGGTTTTATCCCCTTGTCTATGGGGCAGCAGCGAAACGACGTGTAGTTCCAACCCGTCCTGCTCCCGCAAGGCCTCGACCAGATTCACCATGACATACTCCACCCCGCCGGAAATACGGCTGCTGTCCCAAGGGTAGGTTCCCACCAACGCTATCTTCACGCCGCCATCCTTTCTTGAACCAAACTCCCGATCTTGCTTAGGCGCCCCCGGCCCCGGTGCCTTAGCCCGCAAAGTTCCCGGCATTCCCGGTGCCTAATCCAAGCCTGAGGTAGGCTCGCTGGGCTTCGGGGCGAAAAACTTCGTCCTTACTTTCCCCCATTGGGAAAGCAGCATGGCGCGTTCGGCATCGTCCATAACCCAATTGGTCTTCATGGCCAGCACCACCAAAACCAAAATAATTAAAAACACCCAAACTTTACTTAACAGCAGCAGCAACGGGAGGGTACAGACGATCATCATGCTCAGGGACACGGTCAGACCCTCCTTATGGAACCAAACAAACAGAACCACGGAGATCAAGGCCGAGGAAATGGCGCTGGCGACCGCCGCTCCCAAAATACCGTATTTGGGAATCAGCAAATAAGTAAGCACCAGGTTGCACATCAGGCCCAACGCATGCACGATGGGCATGATGTAGGTTTTTTCAATCAGACGGGCGAAACCCGACAAAGTCGCATTAATGGTCTGATATATGCCGAAAATTAAAATGGCGCCTATGATCGGCAGCGCATGGAGGTACTTGTCCCCGTAGAACCAGGGAACAATTTGGTCTTTGAGCAGGTAAAGCGCGGCAGCGCCCACCAACAGCAGGAGGGTATTGACCTTCACGGACATGTTCAACAAATGGATGACTTTCTGCCGTTTCCCCTCTTCCCAAAGCCCGCTCAAGTTCGGGCAGAGCACATTGCCCGCAATGACGCCGAAGGCATAAATAAGTTCACTGAACTTCGTGGCGGCGGAGTAGATGCCCACCTGTTGGATGTCCGTGAGTCTCACCAACATCCAACGGTCCGTATAGCTGAACAGGATGAAGATCACCGGAGAAAAAAAGTACGCCGCCGAAAACGCAAAAATCTTTTTATAAAATCCTTGCTCCGCAATCACGCCGTGTTGTCCGTTTTCCTCGGCCAAATGTTTTTTCAGCAAACCGCCGAAAAAAACGGCCACGGCCAGGGTCGCGAAAAAATAGGCCGTCAACAAAGGCACGGCGGTCCGGAAATAAATGACCAAGATAAGTCCCAAAACGGTAAAAATCAGAAAGTGAGTGAACTTCAACAGGGATTGCAGTTTAAAACTCCGCAGCCCCGTAAAGGTGGAGTCCAGGCTCTCGTAAAAGACGGCCGGTATCACGATCAGGCCGCAAATAACCACCACCGTTGCGTAGGTCGTCGAACCGTAGGTCCACTGCGCAATGCGCGAGGCAAAAAGCACGAAGCCCAACCCGACACCCACTGCGCCGAAAGCGACGAGCCGGTAGGTCCGGCGGATAAAATCCCGCAAAGTGCCCTTATGCTCATACTGGGTGATATAGCGCGTGAAGCAGGAGGGTACTCCCAGCTTCGCCATCGCCACGGCCACGGAAAAAAAAGACAAGGCCAGCGAAAACACGCCGTATTCGGCCGGGCCCAAAACACGGGCAAACACCACGCCCCGCCCCATCATAATGGCCCTCTCCACGAGACTGTAAACCACGACAATGACGGCCGACTTGGCAATGCTTTCCTTGTTGAACGCGAACAACTGCTTAAACCGCATGATCGCACTCCATTTTGTTGACCGTTGCCCGTTGAAGTTCCTGACCGGTTCTGGAACCGCCCGGCCGAAATTCGCGCCTGCGGGATTCCGACTCGAGCAGCGCCTGTCGTTGTTGAGAACCCGCGACCATTCCGGCCATAATAAAAAACAGTGCGTTGGGAAACAGAAAGAAACGCATGTCGATCAAGGTCATGTTGAGAAAATAGGCGCCGCTCATGGCCAACAACACCACCACCAAACCCCGGGCGAAAACGTCTTCCCGGGGGCGTTGAAAAAAATGTCCGACGCTGTTTTTAAAGATAAAATAATAAATTAAGATGAGCGGCAGAAAGCCCACCACGCCCAATTCCACCAGCACCGCCAGGAAAGTATTATGCGGGACCAAACCCCGCAGCGCATGGTAGGGAACGCCCTTGATTTTCTTAAAATAATGAAAACTGATGTGCGGGAAGCTGTCCAAGCCGTATCCGAAAATAGGCTTCTTGAAAAACATACGCCAGGCGACATCGTTTAAATAGATACGGTCGTAGATCGGAGATTGATCCCGAAAGCGCGCCGCCCCCACGTCTTGGCTCGTGGCCGTAAATTTAACGGCCGCCAGAACGGCCAAACCAATGGCGGCTATGATGAAAACTTTGCGGATCTGAGGGTAAAAAAGCGCCATGCACACGGCGGCTGCGATGAGCCCCAGCCAACACGCCCGCGTATAGGTGAAATAAAGGGCAACCGGAATCAACAAACTCACCCCGATGGAAAATTTCCTCAACAGTGATCCGGCTTTTTCCTGTATCGCCAAAAAAAGCACCACGGGAAAGATCATGCCCAAGACCGTCCCGTTGGCCGCCGCGTTGAGAAAGGGGCCGCGCGCCCTTCCCCAGTGAATGCCCGCATTGGGATCCATGATGATACGCGGAAACACAAACCCATGCAGGCTGGAAAAGTGCTCCCCCAACGCCGTCAGGCTCAGGTACAAACCCGCCCATACCACGAAAATAAAAATTTTTCGGATTTTACCGGCGTCGTACGCCACATGCTTGCTGATGAAAAACATGGAAAACGGAAACACATAACCGTTGAGCAATTTGGAAATGCCCGGGTCCGTCAACTCCGCCGAGCGGCTTTGCAGAAAAAGCTTGGAAGCCAAAGCCAACAGTACAAAGACCACCATGGCTATTTCCACCTTGGTCATGGAAAGCAGGCGATTTTTCCCGGTCACAAAACGTGAAAACAACACGAACGCCAATAAAATCCAGATGATCCGGGCCAACGACAAATCCGGGCCTGCCGCGAAAGAAATTTTCTCGATCGAATTGGCGAACAATACCCCGGTCAGCCACAGCAGCAACATAATCGTCAGATCTTCATCCAGCGTGCTTACCGCCCAAGGCGTCATCCCGGCGATGAACCAGGCGCCGCCGATCGCCAAAACCAGGATAAGGACAACAAAAATCAGCAACATTCAAACCAACCCTCTGAGAGACATGGGTAGCAAATTTTCAACCGTGAGAAAGCATCGCCGGCGTTTCCCCCACCGTGGGCAGGAACGACCCTCTAGGTCCACTTATAGATGATCCCCGGTATGGCCAATCTGCGGTTGTTCAGGATCACGCCCAGCCAATCAAAACTCATGTTTCCCCAATCGTCGATGGCGTGCATGACCACCTGTCGGCGCGTCTTCCCTTCTGAAATGACATAGATGCCGGCATCCACCAGAGTGGAAATCAACTCCGCATCCTTGTATTCCAAGGCGGAGGGGGTATTGATGATCACAAGCTGGAATTTTTTGCGGGCCCACTGGAGGACTTCGGCCAATTTGGCCGAAGAAAGCAGCGCCATGGAATTTTCCCGAGACGAACCGGCGCACAACAATTTCAGGTTGGGCTTCAGATCCAACAGCACTTTTTCCAAGGACTCCTTTTCCGACAAAACCTCTGCCAAGCCGGCGCTCTCGGAAAGGTTGAATAATTTCGCCAGTGTCGGTACATGCAAATTGGCGTCAATGATGAGTGTGGGTTGGGCAAACTCCTCGGAGAACGCCAGACCCAAATTCGCCACCACCGGGTTGGCCCCTTCGCGGGACAGCGTGGAGGTCACCAAGATCGTCTGTGCATTTCGGCCCTTGATCAGCAAACGAATTTGCCCTGCCAATTTCGCATACGCTTTATCGTAAAGCGACCGTGTCGAAAACCGCTTAATGATTTGTGCTTCAAGCCAGCTCTTCCTGGGCAAAAAACCCAGATAGGGTATTTTAATTTCCGCTTTAACCTCTTGCGGTGATTTAAACGATTGGTCCAGGAAATCCAGAACCAAGGCCACTAAGACACTTACGAAAGCGGCGAAAAAAATTACCACCAGCACCGGCAACCAAATTTTTTCCCCTAAAAACTTTTTAGGTTTAAGGGGAATACTGGCGGCAGCAATTATTTTGGTGCTGGCCGGTCCGATGGATTCGATGTTGGAACGCGGCTCCGACAAAATCCGTTTGACCAAGCGGTCGACATCCGCGGACAATTGTTGGACAATTTGATGGGTTTCGCCGTATTTCAGTTGGTATTCCGCCAATTGCTGCTCCAAATCGAAAATGACGAAGGATCGGCTGATGACATTGGCGATCCTCGCCGCTGCCACCGGATCGAAATCCTCCACGGTAAGACGGAGCATATTGGTGCTCTTGACCGGCTCGATCTCGATGCTCTCGCGCAGGGCTTCGACCGCTTCATAGATGGC
>JAAXVQ010000147.1 GCA_013335425.1 Candidatus Firestoneibacteriota bacterium
GGGACGCGGGTCGCGGTCGCCCGCGGGGTCGCGGTCGGGGACGCGGGTCGCGGTCGCGATCGAGTTCGTCGGTTTCATGCGCCTGTGTCGCGCACCGCGCGGTGGGGAGCTGACCAGAACAGGCCCGGTCCGACCCCCGACGCCCCCCTCTCACAGAAGGGGGCGTTTTTAGAGCGCTTAAAATCAGGCTTTTTTGAAACGCGCCCGCTGGCTGTTCAACTCATGCTTGAGTTCGGCAGGCAAGCTCTTGCCGAAGGTGGCAAAAAATTCCTCATGGGCATTCATTTCTTTTTCCCAAACGTCCTTGTCAATGGCCAGCAATTTTTCCAGATTCCCGTTGGGCAACTTTAAACCCGTCAGATCCAAGCTGCGGTTGGTCGGAATATAGCCGATCGGGGTCTTGTGCGCTTCGGCGGTGTTTTCACAGCGGTCTGCGATCCACTCCAAAACGCGCAGGTTTTCACCATAGCCCGGCCAAAGAAATTTGCCGTCATTGTCGGTTCTAAACCAATTGACGTTGAAGATTTTTGGGGGTTTGTCCATGGTACGTCCCATTTTCAACCAATGCCGGAAATAGTCGCCCATGTTGTAGCCGCAAAACGGCAACATGGCCATGGGGTCACGACGCACTTCCCCTTCGGCGCCGTACTGGGCGGCAGTGCGTTCCGAAGCCATGGTGGCTCCCACGTAAACGCCATGCTGCCAGTTGAAGGATTCATACACCAAGGGGGCTACGTGCGCCCGCCGGCCGCCGAAAATAATGGCAGAAATCGGCACGCCGTGATGGTGTTGCAATCGAAAGGAAGCCGTCGGACATTGGCCGATCGGAGCCGTAAAGCGGCTGTTGGGATGCGCGCCCTTGATGATCTCGCCGTTTTCGTCCGTCAATCCCGGTTTCCAGGGACGACCCCGCCAATCCGTGCCCCGCGAGGGAATGGGGCCGTCGCCGCCTTCCCACCAAACCGTTTTATCTGGTTTGAGCAGCACGTTGGTGAAAATGGTATTGGTGCGGCTGGTGATCACGGCATTGGGGTTGGTTTTGGAATTGGTGCCCGGCGCCACGCCGAAAAATCCGGTTTCGGGGTTGATGGCCCACAGACCGCCGTCCGTGTCGATGCGCATCCAGGCAATGTCGTCTCCGACCGTCCAGATTTTATAGCCTTTTTTGGCCAAACCCTTGGGAGGAACCAACATGGCCAGGTTGGTCTTGCCGCAAGCGCTGGGAAAGGCGGCCGCCAAATAGACGATATGCCCATTGGGCTTTTCCACGCCCATGATGAGCATGTGCTCGGCCATCCAGCCTTCCTGGGAGCCCAAGTAGCTGGCAATACGCAGGGAGAGGCATTTTTTGCCCAACAACACGTTGCCGCCGTAGCCCGAGCCGACGCTCCAAATGGTGTTGTCCTCGGGAAAGTGCAGGATCAGACGGCGGTTGATGTCCAAATCGGCCTTGCTGTGCAGGCACTTGGTGAAGGAACCTTCGTCCCCGAGCTTTTTCAATACCGGAGTGCCGATGGTGGTCATGATGCGCATGTTTAAGACCACGTAAATGCTGTCCGTGAGCTCCACGCCGATTTTGGAGAAAGGCGATCCCACCGGGCCCATGGAAAACGGGATCACGTACATGGTCCGGCCCTTCATGGCGTTTTTGAAAATAGTTCGGGCCTTGGCATAGGCGGTTTTGGGCGGCATCCAGTTATTGGTGGGGCCCGCGTCAGCCTTGCGGCTGGTGCAGATATACGTCAGATGCTCGGTACGGGCCACATCATTGGGCGCCGTGCGGTGGTAGACGCACCCGGGCATTTTTTTTTGGTTCAATTGGAGCAGCTCGCCGGTGGCGAAAGCTTCTTTTTCCAAACGGATTTTTTCTTCTTCCGAACCGTCAACCCAGACCACCCGGTCAGGGCCGCACATTTCAGCCATTTTTTTAACCCATTCATTCAGGCGCACGTGTGTGAATCTCATGTCCCAGCCCCGCCTCCGATTTTAAAAGGAATAAAATTAAGAATTTTGAATTTATAACATGTCTGTTTCTCAAATGCAATGCTTTTTAAAGACAGGGCAAAACGGCGTTGGAAGATCAGAAAGACTGTCCGAATCCCCAGGTGTAATAGGGTTCGGCCGACGTGTTGGTGATCTTGGAAATATCGAAACGCAGCGTGAGCAATTGTTTCCCCAGCAAAAACGTATGCACCCTGAAGCCCAAACCCACGGAATTGCGCAATTGTCGTGAACTGGCATGCAGCATATCGTGGGTGATGATGCCTGTATCGGAGAAAAGGATCATCTGAATGTCTTTCCATAGAAGAAAATCAAGCGGCCAGAGCGTGTAGTTGACGTTGCGGGCCAGGGGAAAACGCAATTCGGCATTGAGGACCGCAACTTGGGAACCGAGAAGTTGGCCGTAGCTGTAGCCGCGAATCGTGCCGGTTTCCGGCAAAATGCCGATGCCGGCGAACATCAACTCCGGAGCTTCGGGTCCCAGGCTGAAGGCCGTCAACAGTCGCATGCCTCCGATCAGGTAGGGGTTGATGAAATCCAGACTTTTATAAGCCTGGGAATTGAGCTGCAGCAGCGAATAGGAGATGTCGCTGTTGAACAAGCGGTCGGCCACCACGGCCGAGAGCTTGTTTCGGAAACCGTTTGAGGGTTCATAATTAAACCAATCCGTGCTGTCATGAATCAAAGAAAGCCTGAATTGGGTGACGCGTTGATTTAAGACGTTATCGGCATGTTCGCGCTGCAGGTTTTGCACGCCGGTTTCAAATTCCATGCGGTCATAAAGGGAAAACGGCTTGCTTAACTGCAGGGCGCCCAGGACTTGCTGATCGTTGAACGTGTCGGTGATCGTACCGGTCTCCAGATTGATCAAACGGTAGTAATTGCGCTGATATTGGGCCGTGAAAAGCAGATCCACGGGAAACATGAAATTACCATAAGTGAGGGCGCTGAGGGTCTGATACCCAGGAACCCAATTGCTGGTGCCGGTGATTAAATGGTTTCCCAGATAATCGCTGGCCGTGAGGTACCCGCCCCCCACGAACCCTTGGGAACTGTCGTATCCGGCCAGCAAAAAAAGCAAGTCCGGGGAAAAGCGGAATTCGTAGGGGCGGGACGCAGCCGAGACCGCCTCGGTTTGAGTTTCGGCTCCGGCGGCAATCGAGGCCGTGACGGTGGTGCCTGCTTCCGGGGTAAAGGTTTTGGCCTTGGCCGGATCCGGAGTCAGTAGGAAGATTTCCCGGCTGCCGGCTTCAAAAACGCTATAAGCGATTTTTTTTCCGTCCGGCGACTGGGCGGGTTGAAACGCGCCGCTGCGCAGGTTGGTAAGCACTTGCAGGTTCTGGGAAACCCAATCCATTTGATAAAGGTTGTAAATGCCTCCCGCATCGCCGGCATAATACAATTTGCCGCCGTCCGGTGAGAAGGCCGGACTGATATGGTTGACCGGATCGCGGCTCAACAGCCGGGGTTCCCCGCCTCCCTCTTCCGCGGCGATTTGAGCCAATTGCCAATAATCGCCGCGCTCGGAAATATACACCAGAGACTTGCCGTCCGGGGCCCAAACCGGAGCGCTGTCCGCCCAACGGTCACGGGTCAGGTAAGCCAATTTTTTTGCATTGAGATCCCAAACGGCAATATCCGCAACACCGGCATTGACGGCGGTGAGGGCAATTTTTTTTCCGTCCGGAGACCAGGCCGGTGAATAGAAAGTATCGCACGGCAACGTATCGGCGAGCAGAGTTCCGTCCTGAATACTCAAACGATAGAGGGCGGTTCTGCCTTCGTTGCGCGCCACAAAGGCCAGTTGGCGCCCATCCGGAGACCAAGTCAACGGATGTCCCGCTAAGGCGAAATTTTCGAATTTACCCGGGGTGACCGCATAAGGCGCTTCCCCGCTGCGCGGCTTGAGATAAATGCGCGTGGTTTGGTCATAATCGGCCGTATAGGCCAAAAAACGGCCGTCTGGGGACCACACCGGGCCTTCAGCCGTCCGGGGGCGGCCGGTGGGCACTTCCCAGATTACGGTGCCGTAATCTCCCGGCCCTTGGCGCTGGTGGGTTTGGAGGAAATATTTTTGACGGGCCCAAGTGAGGAAGTTTTGGTTGAATTCCGCCAACCCCACGCCCAGGGTATCGCGTAAGATTTGGGAAAGGGTGATTTGGGTTTTATACTTGTTTAAAATGGCCCCGATCTTATCCTCGCCGTATTGCTCGGAGATATAAATAAAAGCCAGGTGCGATTCCTTATAGGCGAGATAGACATCTTCGAGATGCTCGAAGCCGTCCATTAGCGTTAAGGGGACCAATCGGTCGTGCAGAACCGCATCGCGCATCACCATGTCGGAAAGCGAGTCCCAATTATGGGTGGCGTATTCGGCCATGCCCTCGATCAGCCATTCGGGCATGAGGTACCCCTTGAAAACCCGGAAGGAACGCACCCCTTCCCCGTAAAGAATATCGTACTGCAGTGCATGGGTGAATTCGTGCCGGATCACCTGCCCGAGTTCGCGGGGTGAAGAGGGTGCCGGGAGGGCAATGCGGTTTTTAAACGCTTCGGTAAAACCCGCTGTTCCCGCGCCGATAACCGAGGGCGAAATGTTGGTTTCGCGGAACTCAACCTGGTTGCGGTATACAAAAAGGGGCGTTTTGTCCGAGGGTTTATAGCGCAAAAGCTGAGTGTCGTGCTCCCAAGCCTCCTCGGCCAGGCGGCAAACTTCCCGGGCCAGGGATTCTTCTTGGGGATAATAGAAAATTTCGAAATGTTCGGTCTCGAAAATTTGCCAGCGAAAGTCGTGGGTACGCTGCTTATTGGTCCCAAAGGCTTGGGCCCCGGGTGCGGTGCTCAGGGCCAAGAACAGGCCCAGCAAGCAGGCCGGCAGTTTTAAACTCCCCGTTAAAAAATATTCAAGCACTAGAACCGCTCCTCGGGTGTTTTATCCATGATACGCAGGATTGGGTTAAAAAGCAAGCATAGGGGGGTGGTGGATTCCGAAGAATATTGTTTTTTCCGAAAAACGGGGAAAAACGGCCTTGGCGTCATGGGTACCTCGCGCTGCGCTCGATAAAACCCTGCGTAAGCGTGGCGGTTTGTCTTCGACGATAAAGGTAACCCGTGGTCTGCGAACCATCGGCGGTAAGCATCCAAAATCGTATTTAGTCGGCATGTTTTTCCCCGTTTTTCGGGAAAAACAATATTCTCCTGAATTTTGTGGAGTAGAGTATTTAGGGCTTGATTTCTGAAAGGATTTTTTGGGCGAGACGATTTTTGCGCGGTGAATCCCAGGTGTGGGCGGACAAATATTCGGCAGCGGGCGGACCTAAGCGCACCAGGGCTTTTTGCACACAATAGTCCAGGTAACCGGGGTTGGCGAAGTCGCTGTCGGCGGCAAAACGCATGTCCAGGGAACTCCAAAGCGCCCGGGCGGCGCGCTCACCTTGCCCGGTTGCTTGGTAATGGGCCAGAACGTCCTTGACCTCGGTCACGGTCAGCCAGCCGGCTCCGGCCAGAAATGCCAAAGCATCTTCGCGCACCGCGGAATTGGCGCTTTCCAAGGAACTCAAGGACAGCAGCGCGTAACGGGAAAGGGCCCAGAGCGAGTTGAAGGCGTTCCGAAAATCGTCCAGGTTATGTTCGGGAGCATAATATCGGATGGTGCGGATTTGTTTGCCGGAAACGTCCTTCCAAGCCAAAGTAACGGTTCCATGCGCGGCATGGGCGCGTAGCGGCTTGCCGCGGTACTCGGGCTTAAGGGCGAACGAGGGGATGCTCAGCAAGGCATTGAAGTTACGGAGGTATTCTTCAACAGGGACCTCGCCGCGGCGTTCGCCAAGGTAGTTTTTCATCCAAACGCCGACGCGACTCCCCCGTTGATCGAAAATCAGCACGGTTTCTTCGGCATCCGAGCCGCGGGTGT
>JAAXVQ010000148.1 GCA_013335425.1 Candidatus Firestoneibacteriota bacterium
AGTTTGAACACTAAAGAAAAAAATATTTAAAAAAGATTGTAATCCATTCTGGGATTCAGCATTAACAAGATTTTTTTCTTTAGTGTTCAAACTTTTGCTACGGTTGGTTATGGGGGAATTCATCCCACAGGAATTTTATCAAATATTATCGCCTCAATTGAATCGATGACGGGAATATTAAGTTTTGCATTAGCAACCGGGTTGCTTTATGGTCGGTTTTCAAAACCTTCAGCTAAAATTAGTTTTAGTGATAAAGCGATTATCACAACATTTAAAGATGGCAAAGCGTTAATGTTTCGTGTTGCAAATGCCCGTCCAAATGTAATGATGGAAATGGAGGCAAATGCAATGATGACTTTTCTGGATAAAAGTAATAATCAATTTACCAGGAAATATTTTCCGCTTAAGTTAGAAATAAAATTCATTTACTTTTTTCCATTGCCCTGGACAATTGTGCATCAAATAGATGACGACAGTCCGTTATTCGGCAAAACTGAAAATGATCTGAAAGAACTTGAAGCCGAGATGTTAGTAATGATAAAGGGATTTGATGACAGTTTTTCTCAAACTGTTATAACCAGAAATTCTTATAAGTATGATGAGATTGAATGGGATTCAAAATTTATTCGTGCATTTACAACAGACGAAAGCGGAGAAACGATTGTTGATCTTGAAAAGTTAAGTGAGACTGAAAAAATAAATTAGAAGGACGGCAGTTAAACCGTCCTTCGAGAAACAAAAATTATTTTAGTAAAATCATTTTTATTGATTGAATGTAACTCTCCGTTTGTAATTTGCAATAATATACACCACTTGAAAGATTTTCAGCATTGAAAGTGTATGTATAGTTTCCAACTGGCAGTTCTTTGTTAACTATAGTGGAAATTTCTGTCCCGAGAATATTATAAACTTTTAACTCGACAAATGATCTTTCCGGTAAACTGAATTTTATATTTGAATTGGCAGGGAACGGTATTAAACCCTTTCTTGCGTAAAAGGTTTGGAAAGGAAATACCCGGTATGTCCGCACTTACGGTTTTGTCCCGCCCGCTGGTGGAGGTTATTCGTAAACGTACTTCGCAAAGACGCTATTTGCCGGAGTGGCTCGCGCCTGAGTTGAAGCGGCGTTTGTCGCAACATTTGCAGGCGTTGCCGACGCCGCCTTTTGCCCCCGCCTGCCGTTTCACATTGGTGGAAGCAACGGTGGGTGAAGCCCGGGCAGCCCGGACTTTGGGCACTTACGGTGCTATTCACGGCGCCCGACAATATATCGTGGGAGCCGTGACGCGCGGAACGCGGGACATGGAAAATTACGGGTACTTGCTGGAAGAGATCGTACTCTTTGCCACCGACTTGGGCCTGGGGACTTGCTGGCTGGGGGGTTCCTTCAACCGGAGCGGGTTTGCCCGGGCCATGGGTCTGCGGGACGAGGAATGGTTGCCGGCCATCTCGCCCGTAGGCCCGGTTTCGCCAACGCGGAGTTATTCGGACCGATTGCTGCGCTGGCAGGTACGCTCCGAGCACCGCAAACCTTGGAATGAATTGTTTTTTCACGACACACCGGGAAATCCGGCCACGGAAACTTCCGCCGGAGCCTATGCCACGGTCCTGGAAATGGTCCGCTTGGCGCCTTCGGCGTCCAATCGCCAACCCTGGCGGATATTAAAGGAATATAACCGCCCGGTTTTTCACATCTACCTGCAACGGAACCCGCTTTATACGGCGGCCGCCAAGACGATCCTGCCGTCCGGGGATATCCAGCGTCTGGACATCGGCATCGCTCTTTACCACTTTGAAGGTGCGGCCCGGGAAGCAGGGCTCAAAGGCCGCTGGCAGGTCCTGGACACGGTTCCGCCTTTCCCCAAAGCCGAATATGTGGTTTCCTGGAACGGACTCACCGCGAAATAAGAGATTTATTAACGCTGACGACGTAAGGGAGCGGCTGCGGGTGTGGGAACCGGCGTGGGCACTTCATGCTCAGTATAATCCACCAGGGTGATGGTCTCCACCTCGTTTTTGGGGTTCATGCCTTGGTATTTGAGCAGAATCCGGGGTGTCTCCAGGCTGTACCAGAAATGGTAGACCACGGGCCAAAAGGGTGCGAGCAGGGGATCGTGAATGCCCAATTGATAATGCCCGGCCAGCACTTTTTTTCCGCCGACTTCCAGGGTGTCCGTGCCCGTGGCGCGTAAAAACATCTCAATGGGTCCCACGAGCTTGCAGATGAGCAAACGCTGAAATTCACTCTGGATATGGCTTAAGTTCCCCTGGGTGAGGTTGAAAACAAGTTCTTGGCCGGGTTCGGGATAAAGCCGGCTGAACAAATCGAAAAGCGATCCGTTGTTTTCAAAAGCCAGGGGCGCCAGCGAATAAGTGGCGTCATGAATACCCACCAGGTTGATTTTTTTGCGAAGGTAATCATAATCGACATGCGCGGTCTCGTGTCCTGTGGCATCCAGGTAGCGGGCATAGAGAATGCGCCCGGCGGAATTAAATGCCGAGATTTCACGGTCGCCGAATTCATTGTAATAGGTGACCAGGGTTTTTCCGTCTTGGGGTTCAATGACCAGTTTGAGGGGGCGGTGTCCCTCGACTTTGAGGATGTCGAAATGGTAAATCCGGGTTTTCTCTCCCCAACCCAAAGCGGGCAGGCAAGCCAGGACCAGGATCAGACCCACGCTCAGGCAATGGAGGCGGAAAATTGAGGTACCTTGAGGTTTCATGGTAATACAAGTATATCATAGCTTGGCGGAGTTGCGCAGAGTCGAAGATGGCCGCTTCAACAAATTTCGGGATTGAGGTTCTATGAAAGTTTTGCTGGATTCATCTCTACGGCGCGGGTTGCAACGCGCGTTGCTCAATTGGTACCGGTCCCAGGCGCGGGATTTGCCTTGGCGCCGTACGCATGATCCCTATGCGATCTGGGTTTCGGAAATTATGCTGCAGCAGACCCAGGTGGAAACCGTCATACCCTACTACCGCCGATTTTTGCTGGCCTTTCCCACGGTGGGCGCACTGGCTGGGGCGCCGGAAGAGAAAGTTTTGAAACTCTGGGAGGGTTTGGGGTATTATCGGCGCGCCCGGCATTTGCAGGCGGCCGCACGCCTGGTGGTCAAGGCGCATACGGGGCAATTACCGGCCGATGCCCAGGCCTGGCAGGCACTGCCGGGAGTGGGGGCTTACACGGCCGGGGCCATTGCCAGTATCGCTTTGGGGGAACCGGCGCCGATTTTGGACGGCAACGTGAAGCGCGTGTTGTCGCGGATATTTGTCGTTTCAGGCCCGGCGGCGGGCAGCGTTGTTTTGAAAAAACTTTGGGCCCTGGCCGCTGATTTGGTGCCGGCCAAGGCACCGGGCGATTTCAATCAGGCGCTGATGGAGTTGGGTGCGCTGATTTGCCGGGTGGATGGCCCGCGCTGCCCGGCGTGCCCGGTGAGAAAAAAATGCCGGGCTTATGCGTCCGGTGATCCTGAAAACTGGCCGCAACGGATGCCGGGAAAACGTCGGCCACATAAGACTATGGTGGCCGGCTTGGTGCAAGTCGGGGGAAAGCTCCTGCTGGGTCAACGGCCTGAGAACGGGCTGCTCGGCGGTTTGTGGGAACTGCCCGGCGGGGAAGTGAAATCCGGCGAAACCTATCCGGCAGCCCTGCGCCGGATATTTCGGTCTGAATTGGGAGTAGACATTGAGCCCGGAAAGGCCGCCGCTCCCGGCGTGCAACATGCCTATACGCATTTTTCCCTCACCCTGCATGCCTACCGGGTCCGGTTGTCGGGAGGAACTCCCCGGGCCCGTTTTCACCAGGCGCTCCGTTGGGTGACGCCCGGGCAGATGGTGCGTTTGGCCGTGCCCCTGGCGGACCGCAAAGTGCTCCGGATTTGTTTAAAACCATAAATAAGACTTGCCAGGCAGGTCCGACTTGAGTAAACTAATGGGCTCTAAAAAATTCCGAGAGCAGTTCATTCAGAAAACGAGGTAGCAATCTTGTCCGTACGCACTGATATCCGCAATCTTGCCATCGTGGCCCACGTCGACCACGGGAAAACGACCTTGATCGATGCCATGCTCCGTCAGAGCGGAACTTTCCGCTCAAACGAAACCGTCCAGGAACGCGTCATGGACTCCAACCCGTTGGAGCGCGAACGCGGCATCACCATTTTTTCCAAACATGCCTCGATTCAATACGCCGGGGTGAAAATCAACATCATCGACACGCCGGGGCACGCCGATTTCGGCGGGGAAGTGGAGCGCATCCTTCAAATGGTGGACGGCATTCTGTTGTTGGTCGACGCTGCCGAAGGCCCCTTGCCCCAGACGAAATTCGTGCTGCGCAAAGCCTTGGAACGCGGCTTAAAGGCCGTGGTCATCGTCAACAAAATCGACCGGCCCGACGCCGAGCCGCACAACACCTTGGACAAAATTTTCGACTTGTTCGTAGCCCTGGGCGCCACGGACGAACAGTTGGATTTTTCCGTGCTCTATGCCAGTTCCCGTCAGGGATTTGCGCGCACGGAATTGGACGACGACTGCAGCACCCTGATCCCTCTCTTTGACGCCATCGTACGCGACTTGCCCGGGCCCGATGTGGAACCCGACAAACCGTTGCAGCTTTTGGTGACCAACACCGACCACTCGGATTATCTGGGGCGTTTGGCCATCGGACGCATCACGCGCGGCAACGTCCGCAAGTCGCAAAGCGTCACGGCCATCCGTTTCAAGGATCAAACCCTGGCGCCTTTTAGGGTCACGGCGCTTTACACCTACGAAGGCCTGAAACGGCAGGATGTGGAAGTGGCCGAGGCCGGGGACATTGTCGTGCTGGCGGGGTTGGAGGATATTTTCATCGGTGACACGGTGGCTGATTCCGAGTTTCCGGAAGCCTTGCCGGGTTTGAGCGTGGACGAACCTACGTTGAACATGATTTTTTCCGTGAACAACAGTCCCTTTGCAGGTAAAGAAGGGCAATATGTGACCACCCGTCACTTGCGGGATCGTCTCTACCGGGAGGCGCTCACCAACCTGAGCCTGCGGGTGGAGGATACGGATTCGCCGGATTCGCTCAAGGTTTCCGGACGCGGCGAACTTCACCTTGCCATTTTAATCGAGACCATGCGCCGGGAAGGTTATGAGTTCCAGGTGAGCAAGCCTGAAGTTATTTTGCACAACGAGGGCGATAAGGTTCTGGAGCCTTACGAGGAATTGACCCTGGACGTGGCGCAGGATTTGGTGGGGTCCTGCATCGAGCGCCTGGGCCAGCGCAAGGCGGAGATGGTCAGCATGCACACCACGCCCGACGGCCACACCCGGGTGGTTTTCATGATTCCCTCACGCTGTCTGGTGGGGTTCCGCAGCGAGTTTTTGACAATCACGCGCGGCGAAGGTCTTCTCAATCACATGGTCGCCGGGTATCAAGCCTATAAGGGCGGCACGGTGGGACGGACCCGCGGCGTGCTGGTGGCTTCCGACCCCGGCACCACCACGGCGTATGCGCTCTTCCAGCTCTCGGACCGCGGGGAATTTTTCATCGACGCGGGCGAGGAAGTTTATACGGGCATGTTCGTGGGGGAACATTCCCGAGACTCCGACTTGTGCATCAACGTTTCCCGCACCAAAGCCATGAGCAACATGCGCAGCAAATCGGCGGACGAGGCGTTGACCATTCAGCCTCCCCGCAAAATGAGCTTGGAACAGAAGTTGGAATACTTGAACGACGACGAACTTCTGGAAATCACGCCCAAGTCCCTGCGGTTGCGTAAGAAAATACTGGATGCCACCGAGCGCAAGCGCGACGCGCGTTCCCGCGAACGGATGGAAGAAGGACAAGAATAGTTTCCAATAGCGAGGCAACAAAAAGCGCCGGTCTTTTCGCCTCATCATAGAACAGAGGCGGGG
>JAAXVQ010000486.1 GCA_013335425.1 Candidatus Firestoneibacteriota bacterium
TTCAAAGCCTCATAACACTGGTTGATGTAGACGCCCTTATGGTAGAGCATGGTCCCCAGGGCTCCGTCAAACAGAACCACACCTTCAGCCAGCTTGTCTCTAAACTTCAGCAAGATGCCACCTCTGCAGTATTTTCCCGGCAATCCGAAAAAACAGGTGATTTTCGATCCCGGACTTGCTCCGGATAAGGAGAACCGCGCAGTTTGAACGCCGAAATAAATCTCCCGGCGATGAGTGCCGATGATTTTTCAACGGGGCCCGGGCGATTTTATTCCCAACGAAAGAGATATTCGCAATGCGCCGCCTGCTTTTCCCGGCATTGCACGCATTGCGCGGCGCGGAGCTTTAACCCGCAAAGTTCCAAGGTTTTTTCCATCCAAGCCATGATGGTCAAACAATGCACATGGCTCGGTTGATCAAAATCAATGACTTGAAAGGTTACCTTTTTCTCGGCTTTGTTGAAGTCAAACTTCAAAGTGCCGCTGTTGTAAAAACGCGTCCAAAGATTGGCCGAGCTGCTGACAATGAACTCGGGCGAGCCGACGCGGAAAAACATCTTGTAGACCGTGTTGAGAACCTCTTCCGAGGCGAAACGCGCCAACTCCCGGATCAGCGCCAAGTCATTTTTTCCCATGACCTTATCGATGGCCAGGCTTAAATCCACCAGCAGGTCCAGAGGATACCAACCGGCCTGAAGGATGCCTTTTCTGATCTCCGCTTGAAATTCCGGGCGCAGCAGGGCCAGGATCGCCTCTTTTTGCGCAGGCGTTCCCTTGACATCTATGTATTTCAAACGGGGAATCAGCGTCGTACCTTTTGCCTTGGCCATGGGCACGCTCCTGAAAAGGAAATTGCCTTAATTATAAATCAAATCGTTAAAAACACAAGCGCGATCGCCGGGCGCTTTGGGGGCCCTGCTTGGAACCGGGCCGGCATAAATTCAAACCCGGCGCGTTGCCGGGACATTAACTTTTCAAACCGGCAACCGATACTGTGGAAAGGCGGGTCAAAGACGTTCTGCCGGCGCCCCTCCGGCTTGAGGATAACCTTTATGCTGGGACTTATGGAAAAAACCTTGAACGCGGAAAGCCTGTACCTGGTGTTTGCGGACGGATCCCAACTTTTTCTGAGCCGCGAACATATCGACAAGGCTACCGAACGCTACTGGCGGGACTCTTCCAAAATTCCCGACCATGTCCGCGCCGCCATTGATTTTCAACGCTGCGTCCGCTGCCCCATGAGCAACGACCAAACCATTTGTGACGCCCTGCGCCCGATTCTTCCCCTGCTGGACTATGTCGACAAGTTCAATTCCACGGACCGCGTGCAGGTGGTTTACGGCGGCGCCGAGCCGGAAGTTTTTCAAATCGCCAACACCAACATGCAGACCGCCTTGTCCTATGTTTCGGTGCTCAGCCTGATCAACTATTGTCAAGCCGGCCGAAAGTACCGCAAATATTACTACGGCATCTCGCCGCTTTCGTCCTCCAGCACCGTGGCCAGCCGTTTGTATATGAACATTTTTTGGCTGCATCGCGGAGACCGTCAAGCCATCGATCAGGTGGTTTCGGATTTCGGGCATATGATGATGATCTTAAGTCAAAACCAGGTGAAACGCCTCAACCTCATCTGCCAAAACGACGCCTTCAACAACTCCTTCGTCAACGCCCACGTGGCCACGGCCCTGCTCTCCTTGGGCATGGACCGGTATTTGCAGGAAATGTTCGATGAATTTGAAAAGATCTCCTAATCCATTCGAGCGAACCCGCGTCCACATCGCCCCGCGGGCTCTTCAGAGCGGGGGCTTTTCCCCAATCCCCCTGTGTCCGGGGTTCGTTTC
>JAAXVQ010000149.1 GCA_013335425.1 Candidatus Firestoneibacteriota bacterium
ACGCTCTTCCGATCTCTATCCCGTCTACGCCCCGTGAGTACACACCGGCCCAGGTCCTGCCCCGGGCGCAGGAACACAGCCCCAAAATCCTACAAGCCCGTTTAGCCCTGGAGAGCGCCCGGGCGGAATGGCGGGGCGCGGTGAGCGGCTGGCTCCCCAATGTTTTCGCCGCCTATTCCCGGACCTGGCAGCGCCCTGAAGCCGATAGCCGGCTTTGGGATATCCGTTGGCAGGCGCAATTGGGCGTCGAATGGAACGTTTTCAACGGGCTCAACCAGACCGCCGCCTGGCAACGCGCCGACGGTCATGTCCAAGGCGCGGAGGCCGCCCTGCAGGCCGCCCGGGCCGCGCTGGAACTGGAAGTGGAATCCGCCTTTTCCGATTACCAACAGGCCGCCGAAAGCCTCCAATTGCAGGCAGCCAATGTCGCCTTGGCGGAAAAAAACCGTTTGATCGCCGAAGAAAAGTTTTCCTTGGGCATGCTCTCCCCGCTCGAGCTGCAAAACGTTCAGTTGGAACACGCGCAAACCCATTGGAATTATCAGCAAGCGCTTTTTGATCACGCCCTGGCGGCCGCCGCACTCGACCGTCTCAGCGGCGCCACCGACAAGGAGTAACCGACATGTCCAAAAAAACACTTTATCTCTCCGGCTTACTGTGGCTGCTCTTGGGCACCGCCTGCGGCGGTCCGACCGCCGTGCCCACCTACACACTGCGCCTGCGCGACCTGGATTACCGCATCCTGGCCAGCTTCACAGTGAAAGACCCCGCACCGCTGACCATGGTCGCCGGCGACGGCGGCACGGTCAAAGCGATTTTGGTCAAAGAAGGCGACAAGGTCAAGGCCGGGCAGGAGCTGGTGACGTTGGATGATTTCACGGCCAAGCAGAACTTGGCCATCGCGGGCAGTGAACTGGAAAACGTCCGCTTGAAAAAACAAAACGCCGGCCAGGAACTGCTGCCCCAGCTCAAAGAACAGGCGGCCGAACAGCAGAAAAACCTGGAAAACGCCCAGGCGGACTTGAACCGTTCCGAGATCCTGCTCCACCAGGGCGCCATTGCCCGGGTAGAGCTGGAACAGGCCCAGACCAAATACGCCAAAGCTTTGTCCGAGTACAACCAAACCCGCTATACGCTCGACTCCTTTTCCCAAAGCGGCGTCGGCGCCAAGTTAAAAGCCGAACTGGAGGAAAAAACCGCAAAATTCGCGCTGGCGCAAAAAACCCTGACCGACAAGCATCTCACCGCGCCCTATGACGCCGTCGTCAGCTCGATCCCGGCACAATTGGGGGCCAAAGTGCCCTCCAACGCGCCGATGATCGTGGTCATCGCGGACCATGTCCCCACCCTGGAGCTGGACATTGATCAAAAGGAGCTCCCCTTCCTGGCGCCGAACCTCCCGGCGGTCGTAAAATTCGACGCGCAGCCCGAAGTCAAAATCCAAGCGCATGTCGTCTACGTCTGTACGGACATCAACACCGACAAGGGTACCTGCCGTTTGCGCCTGCTGTTGGATCAAAAAAATGATTTTGTGAAATTCGGCATGAGCGGGACGGCCGAAATCACCGCCGCCGAGTACCGCCAGGTCATGGCCGTTCCGGCCAAGTTTGTGGAACGAAAACCGGAAGGCGCCACGGTTTGGGTTTGGGACGGACACCGGGCTTTGCGCCTGCCGGCGGAAGCCAAAAGCGTGGGTGAACGCTGGGCCATCCTGAGCCGGCTGCCGGCGGGTACGAAACTGCTGGCTCCCGAAAAGGCCCTCCCGGTGGGTAAGATCAAACCCGGCAAGGAAGAGGACATCCAGCCGTGAAGCTCCCCTATGAATTGATGATCGCCCTGCGCTTTTTAATCAAAGGGCGTTCCCAGACGATATTGATTATTGCCGGCATCGCCGCGGGCGTAGCCGTGCAATTTTTTCTTTCTTCCCTGATGAGCGGGCTGCAACGCAGCCTCATCGACCGCACCGTGGGTGCCGCCCCGCAAATCACGATCCTGCCGGTGGATGTCACGCCGCAGCCGATTCTCTCCAGCCTCGCCCGACCGGCCACCAACCGCGAGCCCCAATTTATCGAACGCAGCGAGCTTTTGTCCTGGCAGCAGTACGCCGATTTTTTCCGCCGCGTGCCGGGCATCACCGCCGTGGCGCCGGTGATCAACGGCGCGGCGAACGTGGAACGCGGCGGTGCTTCCGTGGCCGTGGCCGTGAAGGGCCTGGAACCGGAAGGCGGTTTCGCCATTTACAAGATAGCGCAGAAAATCGTGGCGGGCAGGCCGGCCCTGGCGTCGGACACGGCCCTGATCGGCAAAACCCTGGCCTCCCGGCTGCGGCTGGGTCCCGGCGACCCCATCACCTTGACCAACCGCCGCGAAGGCGGCATCACGCTGCTGGTAGGCGGCGTCTTCGATCTGGGAACCCAGTCGGCGGAAAACCTGGTCTTCATCTCGCTCGATCGGGCGAAAAGCCTCTTCGGCTTGAGCGGCATCTCCACGATTGAACTGCAGACCGCGGACGTCTTTGCCGCCTCGAGTTTAGCCGCCCGCTACGCCGGGGAGTTCAACCGCATCAAGCTGGAGTCCTGGGAAGAAAAAAACGCCTCGCTGCTGCAGGCCCTGCGCAGCCAAAGTTCTTCCACGAGCATTATCGAGTTCTTCATCTTGTTCAGCATCACCCTGGGGATTGCCAGCGTGCTGGGCATCTCGGCCGTGCAAAAATCCCGGCAGCTAGGCATTTTAAAAGCCATGGGCGCCACGGACTTAAGCGCGTTTTTGCTCTTCCTCTGGCGGGGGTTGCTGCTGGGCGTAGTCGGCGCCGCGCTCGGCACCCTGCTGGGGTATGGTCTCGCCCTGCTTTTTATGGCCACCGCCGGAAAAACCCTCAGCTTTAGTTTCGACCTGGCTCCGGTCTATCTGGTCACCCCGGCGCTGCTCGCGCTGGCAGCCTCTACCCTGGCCACGCTGCTGCCGGCCCGCAAGGCCTCGCGGCTCTCCCCGGTGGAGGTGATCCGCAATGCCTGAGATCATTTTGGAAACCAAAGAGCTGGTGAAAATCTACGGCGATGCCGCGAAGACCCAGGTCCTTTTCGGGGTGAACGTTAAGATCGAAACCGGCACCTTCACCTCGCTGATCGGCCCGTCGGGTTCGGGTAAAAGCACCTTTTTAAACTGCATCAGCCTGCTGGAGCCCCCCACCGGAGGAGACATCCTCATCAGCGGACGCTCGGTCGCACAGATGTCCCGCGCGGAAGTGGCCGGGTTCCGCAACGCCACCGAAGGCTTTGTTTTTCAATTTCACAACCTGCTGCCAGAATTCACGGCCCTGGAAAACATTTTAATGCCCGCCTGGATCAGCGGGGGGCGGCCCTCGGTCGATACCCGCAAGCACGCGCTGGCCTTGCTGGAACGCATCGGCATACTCAAGTCCAAGGACAAATACCCCAGCCAACTCTCCGGCGGTCAGCAACAACGCGTGGCCATCGCCCGCGCGCTCATCAACCGTCCCCAATTGATTTTCGCCGACGAACCCACCGGCAACCTCGACCGCGAGAGCGGGCGGGAAGTCCTCGATCTTTTCCGACAAATCATGCGGGAAGAAAAAACCACCCTGATTATGGTCACCCACGACCGGGAGATCGCCCTGACCGCGGATCGCGTGTTGGAATTGGTGGACGGAAGGATCTGCCGCAGTTTCTCCATTGCCGCGCTGGGCCTGGACGAATCCCGCCGCTTGCTTGAAGACCGCTCCTGCACGGTGCAAAATTAGCCCGGCATCATCGCCGGGCTAACCCGAGACGCACAACAGCCCCCAAGATCCGTTCGCTGCCGGCTCATTCGCAGGCTGTTTACTTCCAGGTCAAGATCCACTTGCCTTTCGCAGGTATCTGCAGCTTGATCTCCTGATACCCCATGAGCTCCCAAATCCCGATCATGAAGCCGCCGATTTTCTCGGTGACGACCATGGGCATGTCCAGCCACCCTTCGGCCTCCAGTTCAACCCGGTCATCGGAAAGTTTGACGATGGGGTTGCCGCTGTCGGCGTAGGTTTTCCACATGGCGGGATACGTCTTGACGACCACACCCAAGCTGGCCACGTTCAAGAAAAACTTATAGATGCCGGTCAATTGGATTTTGGATTCATAGCGCCCCAACTCCCGAATGGGATGGGGATGCTTGGGAAAAAGATGACCGGCGGCTTTGGTGATAAGTCCGGTCAGGGAATCAACCTCGATGAACTTGCCGGGAAGGCCGGTGTGATAAATAACAAGTTCCTCGGGCGTGAGGTCGGCCAGAAATTTGGCTTCAGTTTCCTTCCCCAGCCGTGCGAATAGTTCCCGCATAACGGTCAAAATAGTGCCTTTGAGCTTGGGCATGGTTGCTTTACCTCTTTCCCGGTTTCCGCTAGGAGCCTGTCGGACTTAAATCTTCGAAAGATCCAAATACCGCTCCGAATGGCTCACGAATAAAGGTGCCTGTGTGTTATCCCCCTTTTGCAAAGGGGGATAACGGCGCTATTATACCCTCTCTGAGGAGAAAGTCCGACAGGCTCCTAGCCTTTACTGATCGGCCAAACTGGGGGTGTTTTCAATTTTCTCAATTTGCCTGAGGCAAGATGCCGGGCACGAAGTTAAATTACGGGGTTTGCGCGGGCGCTTCCATGCCCAAAACCAGGGCCGGCTTTTGGCTGAAGTGATCGTGAAGTCCATACACTGCCAGAAAAATCAGGCCCGCGAAACCGACAAGCACCAGGACCTGCGCCAAAGTGATCCGCTGGATCGCCTGCTTGGACTGGGGCTCACAAACCTCCCCGGGGCAGTAGCGGGCATTTTTTCCGTAAAACCACGGGTAGACTTTGCACCCCAGGCAGATCCCAAACGAAGTTTCAAAGAAAAGAAAAACCAGGCAGATCATGCAAATAAGCCCGTTGATCGGGCTGTGCAGGTTGAGCACCACCAATTGAACGAACATGGCCGACGCCAGCATGATGCCGATGATCCAGGCGAATTTTTTCTGCGCCGCGCCCACATACTCGGGCACTTGGTTGCGGACGATGAGACGCCCCAGGATCAACGTCGGCGAGAAGCGCGGATTGATCAAAACCCGCACCAGAATGTCGATCAAGAAGATTGAAGTCGCGAATTTAAGCAGTCTAAAATCCCACCGAAAAATGACCACCATGACCGAAACCAGCATCAACACGAATAAAATACCGGCTGCCGCGCGTATTTCCCGCTCGTTTAAAACCGGAACTTCATACCCTGCAACCGTTTCCCCGAACTTGAAAAAGTTGTTCATGTACAACTCCTTTACCAAAGTAAGAGATAAAACCACAAAACATCAAATCTGCAAAACAACCCCGTTTTTAACTTGTGCGGGAACTTGGAAAAATCAGGCAGTTTTGCGTTCCAAGCGCGCCACGCGCTTGTCCAACTTGTTGAAATCTTCATATGTTACGCGGTCTTTCAACGCGGTGCGCAGTTCGGCTTTAATCTCAGTTTGTCCTTCATGCAGAAAGGCAACCTCTTGCTTAAGCGACCGCACATCGGTCTTCAAGCTGGACACATCGGTCTTCAAGCTGGATACATCGGTCTTCAAGCTGGATACATCGGTCTTCAAATCGGAAACATCCGCCTTCAGATTCGAAACATCCGCCTTCAGATTCGAAACATCAGTTTTCAAATTGGAAACATCAGCCTTTAAAACTAAAACGTCGGTTTTTATCACCGAGATATCAGCTTTCATATCGCTCATTTGGCCTTCCACCTTGTCAAACCGGTAGTTCACAACTTCGACGAGTTTTTTCATGTCCGACCGAAAAGACTCTACTACGGTTTTAAACTCACTCATGGTAATACCCCGTTCTTCCGTCATAGTAAC
>JAAXVQ010000487.1:0-928 GCA_013335425.1 Candidatus Firestoneibacteriota bacterium
TTCATGAATTGCCCCTACCTCCTATTGCTCGGTTGCTCTAAAAATTTTGCTCTGCAAAATTTTTATGGAGCCCAAGATCGGGATTGAACCGACGACCCCGTCCTTACCAAGGACGTGCTCTACCAACTGAGCTACCTGGGCGGAAAAAGACGTGAAAACCCCTTAAAAAAACAAATGGGTTTTAAATCTAACAAAAGCCCCCCAGCCTGTCAATTATTATTTTAAAAAACCGACGTTTTTTTCCTCCGGACCGGCCTAGACTTTGCCCCGCAACTGCCGGTCGGATTCGCGTTTGATGTCCCGCTCCTTCAAAACCTCTTTTTTATCAAACGTATGCCGCCCGCGCGCCAGGGCCAGCTCCAATTTTACGTGCCGGCCTTTCAAATAGATGGAGAGAGGCACCAGGGTCAGGCCTTTTTGGGCCACCTTGCCCGCCAGCCGGGTGATCTCGTGTTTGTGCATGAGCAACCGCCGCGAACGGGTCGGATCGGGGTTCTGACGATTGCCCTGCGGGTAAGGCGTGATTTGCAGGTTAAGGATCACCATTTCCCCGTTTTTTATCAAGGCATAACTGTCCTGCAGCACGGCCTGATGCGCGCGCAGAGATTTGACTTCGCACCCGACGAGTTCCATGCCGGTTTCAAAGGTTTCCAAGATCTCATAGGCATGCCGGGCCTGCCGGTTGCTGACCAAAGGGGTGATGGTTTCGACTTTTTTCTCTGTCGGTTTTTCCTTCAACGTCGTTTCCTCCGAAACTGTTTGGGCGCGCGCCGGCTCCAGGGCGTCACGGGACGACGGCGGGGACCGCCCTCCTCGCGGAGGACAAAATCCACCAAACCTTCTTCACGGTTGACGCGCAACACCTGCACGGTGACCGGATCGCCCAGGCGAAAAATACGGTGATGCCGCTCGCCTTGGAGCATCCGCT
>JAAXVQ010000487.1:938-1834 GCA_013335425.1 Candidatus Firestoneibacteriota bacterium
TCCTCAAGTTCCACGAAAAAGCCGAAATTGGTGATGTTGGTGATCTTGCCCGAAAACACCTCTCCCAACCGTGCCTGCATGAACTCCGCCTGCTTGACTTTCACGGCCTCGCGTTCGGCTTTTTCCGCCCGGCGCTCGGCGTCCGAAAGCTGTTGACCCAAACCCGGCATGCGCTCGGCCCACTCGGCGCGGGTCTTCGGCGTGAGCGGACCCGCCAAGCGGGCGGTTAAGGCCCGGTGCACCACCAAGTCCGGGTAACGGCGGATGGGAGACGTAAAATGAGTATAGCACGAACTCGCCAAGCCGAAATGCCCGATGTTGCGGGGTGAATAAACCGCCAGTTTCAAAGAACGCAATAAAACCATATTGAGCAAGGGTGCTTCGGGTTTTCCCTGCCAGGCGGCCAACAGGCGCTGGAAAGCCAGTGAAGCGCTGCGCGGCGACCCGGCTTCGAGTTTGTAGCCGTAGGCTTTTAAAAACTCCAGCAGTTCTTCAAACTTGTCCCCGGCCGGGCGGTCGTGAATCCGGTAAAGTGCCGGCGTGTCCGTGCGGGTTAAAAAACGCGCCACAGCTTCGTTGGCGGCGATCATGCAATCCTCAATCAACCGGTGGCTGGCCAGCGAAACCCTCTTTTCAATGGCCTGCACCCGCCCGTCCGGTCCCAAAACCACCTTGGCCTCGGGCAGATCAAAATCCAAACTGCCCCGGTGTTCGCGGTCGCGGCGGATGGCCAACGAAGCTTGCTGCAGGCGAAGCAGCTCGCAAACCGGGCAGCTAAGATGCTCAATCTGAACCGCACTACTCTTGTTGAGAAACTAAAAAGGTTGTAGATCTGTTTCATTAATGTATGGCCTTAAATTTCTCTTACATACTTTTCTAGTAGCAAGCAAATTTAA
>JAAXVQ010000150.1 GCA_013335425.1 Candidatus Firestoneibacteriota bacterium
CCCTCCCGCCCTGATGCCGCCACGAAGATAATGGGAGACAGGGGGGACGGCTTGCGCTAGAATCGCCCCACTTCATCACGGGAGGTCACACCATGGATACCCTTAGCGCCATCGCATCCCGCCGCAGCATCCGCAAATTCGCCGCCACCGCGGTGGAGCCGGTAAAACTTCAGATCGTCCTGGAAGCGGTCCGCCATTGCCCATCGGTAAAGGCGATGGTGGTAATCACCTCGGACAAGTGTTATGAGAACAATGAATGGATTTGGGGCTATCGGGAAAGCGATCCCCTGGGCGGGTATGACCCCTACAGCGCCAGCAAAGCCTGTGCGGAACTGGTGGTGGGGTCTTTCCGCAGTTCGTTTTTAAATCCGAAATCTTTCGGCAAAACCCACACGACCGCGCTGGCTTCGGTTCGGGCCGGCAATGTGATTGGGGGCGGCGATTGGTCGCCGGACCGTTTGATACCCGATTTCGTCAAGGCCACGGTGAAGGGCGAAGTCGTGACGCTCCGCAACCCGAGCGCCACCCGGCCCTGGCAGCATGTGCTGGAGCCGCTGGCCGGTTACCTGTGGCTGGCCGCTTCCATGTGCCGAGACGGCGCCCGTTTCAGCGAGGCCTGGAATTTCGGTCCTGACGACGAAAGCGTGGTCACCGTGGAAACGGTTGTGAAACACCTGCTGGCGGGTTGGGGAAAAGGACGTTATGCCGTCAGCGGGGATGTTCAGCCGCATGAAGCGCATTTGTTGAAACTCGATACCAGCAAGGCGCGGTCCGGGTTGGGGTGGAAACCTCTTTTAAATATCCAACGGGCGCTGCAAGCCGCCGGCGAATGGTACCGGGCCTACTACGACGGCCGGGACATGACCTCGTTTACGCTTGGGCAAATTGAAGCCTATGTGCAGGCCGGGCGGGACCAAAGTTTGCCTTGGAGTTTGGCCTAAAGCGCCCAGCCTTCGACCTTGAGCCGTAACGCCAGTTTTCATGGGGAAACAATGACCACCTTACTCACCGGCGGCAGCGGTTTTGTCGGCCGCAATATTTTGGAATCTTCTCTGGCGGGAAAATACGCCATCGTGGCTCCCCGGCATCAGGAACTTGAATTGCTGGACGAAGCGGCGGTTCGCCGCTACTTGCTCGATCACCGGGTGGAGTATATCATCCACGCCGCGGCCAAGCCCGGACACCGCAACGCGGCCGACCCGGGCGGCGTTTATTACACCAACACCCGGATCTTTTTCAACCTCGCGCGCAACCAGGATCTGTTTAAAAAAATGATCGTGATCGGCTCCGGGGCCATTTATGACCTGCGGCATTACCGGCCCAAAATGGCCGAGGAATATTTCGGGCAACATGTCCCGGCGGACGAGCACGGGTTTTCCAAATATGTGATGGGGCTCTACGGCGAAGGCCGGAAAAAGATAGTGGATTTAAGGGTTTTCGGCATTTACGGAAAATATGAAGATTATGCGATCCGCTTCATTTCCAATTTGATCTGCAAGGCTCTGTTTGATCTGCCGCTGACCATGAAGCAAAACCGTAAATTTGATTACATTCATGTCGACGATTTAATGCCGGTACTTGATTTTTTTCTTACCCACGAAACCCGGTTTCAGGCTTATAATGTCACCCCGGATTCGGCCGTGGAACTGGTTGCGTTGGCTGAAAAGATCAAACACCTTACCGGTACTGCGGGCGAGATCCGCGTGGCCCAGGCGGGCCTGGGCACGGAGTACAGCGGGGACAACCGGCGCTTGCGGGCGGAAATGCCCGGGTGGCGGACCACGCCGCTGGACGAGGGCATAGAAAAATTGCATCAATGGTACCGGGAGTTTCGGGGAACCCTTAATCCGGAGCTGCTCAAGCTGGATAAATAAACAAACGAAAAAGGAGATATCCATGACGGATTTGGAAAATCGGATGGTGGAAGTGCTCAAAGATTTGAAGGCCAATCACCATGTGGTCGGGATCAAGGCCGAGTTTGAAGCCGAGGGAACCCGCCTGGAAGAGGCCCTGCGCTTGAAGGAAGTCATCACCAAGGCCGGTCTGGATCTGACGATTAAAATCGGCGGGTGCGAAGCGCTTAAGGATCTCTACGACGCCCGTTCCATCGGGGTGAGCCATGTCGTGGCGCCCATGATCGAATCCGGCTATGCCTTGAAAAAATACCTGGGTTGCGCCAAATTGGCCTTTCCGGAAGAAGAAAGAAAGTACGTTAAATTTTTAATCAACCTGGAGACCATCCAGGGTTACCGGGATTTGGACGAGATCCTCAAGGTCGCCGAGGGCTCGATTTTGTCCGGGATCGTGTTGGGGCGGGTGGACCTCACGGGTTCCATCGGCAAGGACCGCGCTTATGTGAACTCCGAGGAGATTTTCAACATCGCCCAGGATGCGTTCACCAAAGCCAAAAAGCAGAACCTCGAATGCGTCGTCGGCGGGGGCGTTTCCAAGGAGACCGTGCCTTTTCTCAATCAACTGCCCCAGGGCTTGGTGAACCGCTATGAGACCCGCAAAGTGATTTTCAACTGCCCGGAGGCCTTGAGCGGCGAGTATGAAAAGGGGATTCTCAAAGCCGTGGGTTTTGAGCTGATGTGGCTGAAGAACAAAAAGAATTTCTACGGTTTGATTTATGAAGAAGACAATCACCGTTTGGAAATGCTGGAGAAGCGTTACAAAAAATTAATCGAAGACGCGGGCGGGAAGGTTCAGTAAATCGGGACGGCCGCGGGACTTGGGTCTTAAGTTCGGAATCTTGTTCACCCTATTGCCGGCAACGGCAATAGGGTGAACTTTATCGGGGAGACGGCGGCATGCAACGGACAGCATTGATCACAGGGGCCGCGCGCGGCATCGGCTTGGCGATCGCGGAACTTTTTCGCCAGGAAGGCATCCGCGTCATCGCCCCCGCGCGCGGCGACATGGATTTGGCTTCCCCGGATTCCATTCAAAAGTATGTCGCGAATTTGCCGGGGCCGGTGCATATCCTGGTCAACAACGCCGGCATCAACCCGATTTCGCCGCTGACGATGCTGCAGGACCGGGACATTGAGGAGACCCTGCAAGTCAACCTGCGGGCGCCGCTGCTTTTGATGCGCCTGCTGTTGCCGGGGATGGTGGAAAACCGTTACGGACGGGTTTTAAACATCAGCTCGATTTGGAGCCAAGTGGCCAAACCCGGCCGGGGCATTTATGCGGCCACCAAGTCGGCCCTCAACGCCCTGACCCGAACCGCGGCCGTGGAAGTCGCCCCCTACCAAGTCCTGGTCAATGCCCTGGCGCCCGGGTTCGTCAACACCGAGCTGACGCGGAAAAACAATTCGCCCGAGGAGTTGGCCAAAATTGCGCAAGGGCTGCCGCTGCAGCGCCTGGCCGACCCCGGGGAAATTGCCGAGCTGGCGTATTTTCTCTGTTCCGATAAAAACACCTTTATGACCGGACAAACGCTGTTCGCGGACGGAGGTTTTACATGCTTGTGACCGAGCTGGAGCTTAAATCCAACCTGAAAAATTACCGCGTGTATTTCCACGCGGAACCCGATTTTTTTTCCGAACTGGGCGCGCGTCCCCACACCCTTTTCATCGTCGATGCCCGGGTTATGGACCTGCACGGGGGGACCACCCTTCGAGCCCTGGCCGGGAAGAATTTGATCAGATTGGAAATTGACGAAGACCGGAAAAATCTTGATACGGTCCAGGAACTTTACGCGCAGGTCATGCAGGCGTCGCCCAAAAAAAACATGACCGTGGTTTCCATCGGCGGGGGGATCACCCAAGACCTCACGGGGTTCATGGCCTCCACCCTCTACCGCGGGGTTCAGTGGGTGTATGTGCCCACCACGCTGTTGGCGCAAGCCGACAGTTGCATCGGGGCCAAGACCTCGCTGAATTTCAAGACTTATAAAAATTTGATCGGGACGTTTTATCCGCCCACGGAGGTTCGGGTTTACTCCGGTTTTATCCGGACGCTGGCGGAAATTGACTTTTACAGCGGGCTGGGCGAAATCGGCAAACTGCACATCAACGGCGGGGCGCCGTCCGTGGAAGCGTTTCGCCGGGACATTCCGCGCATTTTGGCGGGCGAGGAAAGCGTGTTGCTGAAAGCCGTTCAGCAGGCTTTGCAAATCAAGAAAAGTTACATCGAAGAGGACGAGTTCGACACGGGCAAGAGAAACATGCTCAATTATGGGCACTGCTTCGGGCATGCCATTGAAAGCGCCGTGGCGTTCGCCATTCCCCACGGGCAGGCGGTGGTGTTGGGCATGGTGCTGGCCAACCGCGTGGCCCGTCAAAGGCAGTTGCTCTCCGCCGAGCGGGAGCGGTATTTGCTGGAGGGGGTTTTAAACCCGATTTGGAAAACCGACGCGCAGCCCTTTCAACTTGACTCGCCGGCGATGGTGGAAAAAATCATCGCGGGTTTGAAACAGGACAAGAAAAG
Organism: Candidatus Firestoneibacteriota bacterium; assembly: GCA_013335425.1. Lineage (GTDB taxonomy): Bacteria > Oederibacteriota > JAAXVQ01 > JAAXVQ01 > JAAXVQ01 > JAAXVQ01. The sequence continues at coordinate 4,435 of JAAXVQ010000150.1, forward strand.
GATCGGGAACGACTTGCCCGTGGTGGTGGTGGACGACGATTTGACCATGGTCAAGCTTACGGATGTCAAGGAAGCGGAAGTGGCCGCGGCGCTGCAATCGGGATGGGCTCTCGCCCATGCGTAAGGTCGCTGATTTTATCGCGGAGTACTTGGCAACCTACGGCGTGGACCGGGTGTTCATGGTCACCGGCGGCGGCGCCATGCATTTGAATGATTCCTTCGGCAAACATCAGGACACCTGGGAAATCGTCTTCCACCATCACGAACAGGCCTGCGCCATCGCCGCCGAAGGCTACAGCCGCACGACGGGGAAACTCGGGGTGGTCAATGTGACCACCGGCCCCGGGGGGCTCAACACGCTCACGGGCGTGATGGGACAATGGACCGATTCGGTTCCGGTGCTGTATATCTCCGGCCAAGTCAAGACCGAAACCACCATCGCCGCCTGCCCGGACGTGCCCCTGCGGCAATTGGGCGATCAGGAAGTGGACATAGTCCGCATCGTCCGGCCCATCACCAAATACGCCGTAACCCTGCAGGCACCCCAGGATGTGAAAAAAGTCGTGCAGGAGGCTATTTTCCACGCCACCACCGGCCGCCCCGGACCGGTTTGGATTGATGTTCCCATGAACATCCAGGGCGCATTGGTGGACGAAGATGCGCTCGCGGGTTTTGTGGCGCCGGAAAAGCCGGGGTCTTCGGCTCGTCTCTCGGCAGACGCGGACGCCGCGCGCAAACTGCTGGCTGCGGCCCGGCGGCCGGTGATCATTGCCGGGCACGGGATCCGGTTGGGCAAGGCGCTTGAGAGTTTTCGCGAATTTTTGGCCCAACACCCCTGGCCGGTGGTCACCACCTTCAATGGCTTTGACCTGGTCCCCAGCGACCATCCGCAGTATATCGGGCGCATCGGCACCGTGGGCGATCGAGCGGGCAACTTCGCCCTGCAGAACGCCGATGTGGTGCTTTCCTTGGGCTCGCGGAACAATGTCCGCCAGACCAGTTACACCTGGAAAAATTTCGCCCGCGCCGCCAAAAAAATCGTGGTGGACATTGACCCGGCGGAATTGGCCAAACCGACGGTCAAACCCGATTTGGCGGTTGCGGCGGATGTGAAGTTTTTCTTGAAAGAAATCAATGCCGCGCCGATATCTCCGGAGCAGGCTCCCTGGGGCGATTGGCTGGCCTGGTGCCAAGCCCGCAAGCATAAGTATCCGGTGGTGTTGGCCGAATACCAGGCCGTCAAAGGCGGAGTCCAGCCGTACTGGTTTATGCAGGTTTTGACCGCCGCTTTGCCCGAAGGGGCGGTTTGCGTGGCGGGCAACGGAACGGCTTGCGTGACGCTCTTTCAAGCCGGCATTGTAAAAAAGCACCAACGGATTTTTTGGAACTCGGGC
>JAAXVQ010000488.1 GCA_013335425.1 Candidatus Firestoneibacteriota bacterium
GTCTTTCCCTATCAAAAAATAGTTATGGTGCGCGGGAAAGACTTATTAAAATTCCCCTCCCCAGGACTTGGTGGGAGGGGACGAAGGGGAGGGGGTAAAAGCCTTATAATAAAAGGTTTGTCCCCTCACCTTGATCCTCTCCCACAAGGGGAGAGGAATTTTAAAGGGGAAGCGCCCTTTTCGCAACAAAAACCAATTAGGTTAAAAAAGCGCCAACTGCTCCCCTTGCGCCGGATAAATGGTTTTCCCCTGTTGCAGGATGCAGCGTGGCGTCAATTCGTGTTTGAGCAGGCTTCCATTGCGGTCCACGTGCTGAACGTTCATGCCACCCTGGGTAAGCGCGTCGGCTAAAAAGCGCCGGCAGCATTTTTTCCAATCGGTTTCGATATTTAAAACTGCCACGGGGCCGATCATGGCCAAAGCCTGCAGCCGGATCAACCCCCGTTCGAATTCTTCACTAAGCATATGATCGGCGTAGGGACGCCAGACATTCGCGATGCCGGTATTGGGTGACCGCCCTTTGGCTTTCCGCCCTTCGCCGCTCAACTCCTTCAAATGGTGATAGGTTATGCCCAGTTTGGGCAAATCCTCGGCCAAATGTTCGCGGTTGAAGCCCGGCAGCATGGTGGAGGTCGGCACCGCGCGGATGTCCGCCAAGATCTGAATGCCGCCCTTGCGCAGGATCTCCAGCACTTCCGGCAGGGTGCGATTGGAAAAGCCTAAGGTTAAAATCACCGTCCGGGGGCGTTTTTTATTTTCCGGCATAACTCCTCACCAACTCCTCGCCAGCCGCTGGAGCGACGGTCTGCGGCCGGCAGGTCTCCTGTTTAAAAAACAGAAGCACGGTATTATACTCAGGGACTTTTCAAAAAACAATCTATTTAACTTAAGCCTAATTTCCGCCGTCAGCCGTTTAATGCCCGTCAAAGAGCGCTGGAAAAAGAACCTGGTTTCGGCTACAATGCGACCCATAAAAGGAGAACACCATGGAAGAAGAAAAATACCGTCTGGTTTATTCGGATCAGGCGTCCGCGGCTTCCCCACGCCAAGCGCCGGGCAGCGGACGCGCGTTTTTGCGTTTGGAACGCAAAGGCCGGGGCGGCAAAACCGTGACCATCGCAGGCGGTTTGGCACTCTCCGACGACCAGCTGCGTAGACTGCTGAAAGAACTTCAAAAAGCCTGCGGTACGGGCGGAACCGTTAAGGATCATTGCCTGGAGTTGCAGGGAGATTGTCGGGAAAAAATCCGCCCCTTGCTGAGTCAGCGCGGTTATAAAATCGCTTAACCCCTATCCCGGGAACAGTTACCGCTCCAAGGGCCAATGGGACTTAAGGTTGCCCCTTCCCCGCGTTTCTTCAGCGCCTGTAGTCGCGGTTTCCGGTCCGGTGATGGGCAGCCAATGTTCCACACACGGTGCTCCGCGGTATTGAGTCCGAATCTCATAGCGTTCCCCGTCCATCAAACGGTACTCCCCGCGACTTTGAAATTTTTGCGCAAACCGAAAAGCGCGCATTCCGGTTAAAATTCCCCGACCGGGTATGCGCACGCGCAGCATGCGCCGACCGGACAAATCCAGGCGCCCGATACCCGCTGGCAGCGTTTGGGGCATGAACATCCCCGCCTCATAACCGACAAAACTTTCTGCGGCGATAGGCCTTAATTTCAAGGGCGAGGCCGGATAAACAACCAAAGCCCGGCCGCGAGTCACTTTCGCCGACTTCAATAAAGTTTCAATATTTTCCCAGGCGGAGCTCAATCCCAGAACGGTTCCCCGATAATTTTTTCCCAGAACCTTGGTATTCGGAAAATCGGCAACCTGAATGTCCA
>JAAXVQ010000151.1 GCA_013335425.1 Candidatus Firestoneibacteriota bacterium
CGCCCCGTCAAAAAAATTGGTGATTTCCGAAACAATAAATACTTTAACGCGATTTTTCTCCAGCCATTCAATCCACGGCAGGGTCGGACTTACTTTTTGATCCGCATAAACCGCCAAAACTTTGACCTTCGTGTGTTTGACCAAGGCTTCGGCAAAACCGCGCCAATCCCGTATTTCCGAATATTTCAACATGGCCGTTCTGGAATCCCGCTTTGCCATTCCCGCGATCAATGCTTCAAAATTCCCGTTCAGCTCCGTGGCCCCTTTCCCTCCGGAAAGCCGAAAAACCAAATCGGGCCCAAACTCCTGCGCCGCGATTTGGAAAAAATCATCCCATAATCTTTCCGGATTCCAATAAAGCATAATCTTGGAATTGTCGGAAATGGCTTTTCCCAAAATGCGTTCCACCTCTGCAGGGTTAAGATTGCTTCTCTCATATGTCGCCGGATACCCGTCCCCCTGTAAAACCCCTCTTTCTTTGATGAATGAATCTTCATGTGTCGGCGATAACCATGCCTGGCTGTGTAACACTTGGGTAACCAGTTCCAACAAATCAAAATAGCGACGCCGAAAATCGTTTGCGGGCATTTTACGCAAGTTCTTTTCCAAGTCGTTAATACTCTCAAGAAGTGCGCGTAAGTATTCACGGTTGATGGCCTCAAGATTGACGTTGATAAGATAAGCATGTCCAATCATCTGTTTGAGACCATCGAGCCTGCCCCTTAAGTCTTCGACAGTCGTGCTTTCGGACATTAAAATATCCGCAGAGGCATCCCGCGCCTCAACCGCCGTCCGTAAAGGTTTCGAAATTAGCACAGCAGCCATCAGCCCGGTTCCCAAGGTCCACAGCGGGTTGGCGAAAACCGCCACTTTGAGCGCCAAAATACCGGAAAAAACGCCTCCCGCGGCCACCACGCCGAAGATTGCGCCCAGGCCCAGCCCGACGATCAACCCCCGGGTGATTTGCCGGACAGCGGGAGTGGCGAGCGCCTGTACCAATCCCGAAACGAACGCCTTGGTTTGGTTTGAACGCTTACTCATCTGAGCGGCTATTGACGGCCAAACGTCGATTTTTGTCTGCAACCCTTCAACGACCCGGAGCAGCACCGCTTTGGGACCAAAAGCTAATTTCAAACCATCCAAGGTCACCACTTGCACCTGGGCGGAGAGTTTGCCTGCCGTTTCCGTCCAGGCGCTCTCGGGAACCGCGAGCACCCAAACATCCGGATTGCCGTCCTGAATTTCCATGTGGGCCAACATGCTCTTCGGCGGCAGAACCAACTTCCCGGCCGTCAACTCCGCCGGAGTCATGGGAACCACGGCCTTTTCCGCCTGTGAGTCGACTCCCGCCATCTGAATTTTTGACCATGCCATCTCAACGGCGGAAATGACGCGTTGAAAATCCGCGGACTGGGTCCAGGTCCGCACTGCGAAAATGGATTGCTTTTTCTCCAGTAATTTTTCCAAAGGCAGTTTTTTGCCTTGCAGCAACGAATAGTAGGGATTGACCCAATCCTGCCGTGTCAGGCGGGGTTGAACCGTAATAAACGAAACATTCCTGCGCTTCAATTCCGCGGCAATGCCGGGGGTATGAAAACCGCCATTGACCATAACGGCCAGCTTCTCACCGGAGGTTTCCATCTTTTTCAACAAGTTGTCCACAAATCCCACGCTGCGGCGGTCCGCCAGTGCATAAAACTCCAAGGCTTTTTCCGTCATGCTGTCCAAGACGGAAATATCATCGTCCCAGGTTTCGTCGGTTTGCGGGTCCTGCTGCACTATGAAGGCGCGAAAAACCTTAACCGCATACTCTGCTTGGTGCGACCGAACGCCCTCCACTTCTTCGGGCGTGGCGGAGATGTTTAACAACTTTTCGATTAAATCCAGGCGCCGCCCCAAGTCATCCAACGTCCGCTGGTTCTGCGAAGTATACAGTTGACCGCGGATTTCCATATCCAGGCGGTCCAGGTCCAGGTTAAGCGCTTCGGTGCTGACTTCGTCAGCGGCGCTTGGCACCTGGTGCAAAAACCGGTTAAAGACCGCCAGCCCGCGGGTGTCGATCCGCAGTTGGGCAGCTTGCGCTTGCAGCACCTGGGCGTAATGGAGCAAGTCCAAATTGCCGGTGCGGTACGCTTGGACCGAAGCGTCAAACCTGATCAACTCGCGGGTATAGAGTCCCGGCTTCAAACTCTCCAGCCGGTCGCGAAGATCCGAAACAAAACCCTGACTTTCGGTGGTTAAAAAAGAACGGATGGCCGCATAACTGGCCTCGTATAAGTCCTGAGAGTCCACGCCTTCCAACCTGACGGGTTCTGGGTTGGTAGCTGTAAAATGCTCGGCGCCGGTGAGTTTACCCTGCGCAACAAAGTAGTTGCTCAGTTCCGTGCGCACGCGCTCCCGGGGGAATTCGCGCAACGCACCCAGGTCGACGGTTCCAAACGCCCCTTCTTCGCCCAACAATTTCAATTGGTGGTTTGAAACCAAATGCCCGATGATGCCCGCGATGTTGGTCTGGACTTCATAGTTGCAATGCAGGTCTTGAACGCAGACTATGGTTTGGTCGGAACCTTGAAAACTTTGCACAATAGTGCCCAATTTCCCCGGAATGGTCAGTTCCCGCCCGGCAAAGCGTACGTTGGCGGGACCAGATTGGGCTGCGGGGTAATTTCCGCCTTCAAACGCCCAGGTAAGATAAGGTACAACAAAGGAAAATGTGACCAGCAGCGCGACACTCCGGACCAACAAAGCGAAACGCTTAGTGGACATAAAAAGACCATGACTATGAAACATTTATTACCGTCCTCCGGGTGTTTTAAAATGAAACTCCTCGATAATTATATCATGCATTAAAGCTATTTCAAGTCAGCCAAAGATATTATTAATTAAATGTTTGTTTTTAAGGATTTTAGGGATTAATTTCACATAAGAAAAACAATCCGGAGTTCCAGCTACGTTCAGTATCCGTTTTTCTTGATCGTTCTGTCGGGGCAAGCACGGCTTGCTAAATTCAAGGAGGTCTTCTATAATCAAGAATCTCAAGCTCAACTGCCTTTTTCCAAGCTTTCAGAGGACGCATGGATCCGATTCGAAAGATCATTCACATCGACATGGACGCTTTCTATGCGGCCATTGAACAGCGTGACCACCCGGAACTTAAAGGCAAGCCGCTGATCGTAGGCGGCGACCCGGACAAACGCGGAGTGGTGGCCACCTGTTCTTATGAGGCGCGCAAATTCGGCATTCACTCCGCCATGGCGTCCCGCACGGCGCGTGCTTTGTGCCCGCAGGCGGTTTTCGTGTTTCCCCGCATGGAAGCCTATAAGGCCGAGTCGGAAAAAATCCGCAAAATTTTTCACGAGTATACTGACTTGGTGGAACCCTTATCCCTGGACGAAGCCTATTTGGACGTAACCGAGAACAAACGCGGTTTGCCTTCGGCCACGCAAACCGCGCAGGAAATCAAGGCCGCCATCCTGGCAACGACAGGGTTGACGGCCTCAGCCGGAGTCTCCTACAACAAGTTTTTGGCCAAAGTCGCTTCCGACATGAACAAACCCGACGGGTTGACCGTGGTTACACCCCGGCAGGCGTCGGCTTTCATCGATAAGCTGCCTATCCGAAAATTTTATCTGGTGGGAAAAGTCACGGAAAAAAAGATGCTCGCGCACGGCATTCGTACGGGGGCGGATTTAAAAAAACGCAGCCAGGACGAGTTGGTCCGGCTCTTCGGCAAAGCCGGCCGCTACTTTTACGCTTGCGCCCAGGGCGAAGACAACCGGCCCGTGGACCCGGTCTGGATCCGGAAATCCTACGGCCGTGAAACAACTTTGGATCAGGACATCACCGACGAGGCGCAAATCCATCAGATTCTCCAAAACCTGGCGGGCCGGATTACCGGCTATGCCCAAACGCACGGCATTAAAAGCCGTACCTTGACCCTCAAGGTCAAGTATCATGATTTCCAGAGCATCACCCGTCAAGCCACGGCCGCCATGCCTTTGGAAACTGCCTCGGACGCGTTCACCCTGGCGCTCACACTGTTGGCCAAGACCCAAGCCGGTAAAAAGCCCCTGCGGTTACTGGGGCTTTCGCTGTCCCACTTTGAAGACCAACCTTCGCAGGACACACTCCCCGTACCTTCATAAATCAGGGATCTGCGCTTAGGTGAAACCGACGGATAGGATTCCCTGCTCCGGCGCTCGTCTGCCGGAACCAAGCCGCGCCTTGAACCGCCGGGGCGGTCTAAGCCGCACTCACCAAACGGCTCCGGTTTTTTTCCAAATAACTCCGGAACAAATCCGCTTCGGGTTTGACGCTGGCTAAAATGTGGTCCATATTTTTAAAATCCAACAACTCCACGTTGCTTAGGCTGGGTTTAATATAATAATCCGGCTGGGCACAAGCCAGCTTGGTTTCCAGATGCGCCGCTTCCATAATTTGAAAGGAACCGAGCATGACTTCAAAAATCGTCGGTTTGGTACGCCCGGTGTTGTCCAAAATCCGTTCCCCAATGACGTTGATGGCCACCAACAAGTCGCACTCGTCGCGAATAAGCTCATAGGGCAGCGAATTTAAAATGCTGCCGTCCACCAGCACTTGGTTTTCCAACACCACGGGTTCGAAAACCCCGGGTAAAGAGATACTGGCGCGCACTGCGTCCGCCACGCTGCCCTGAGTAAAAACGACCTCGCTTTGTTTCCAAAAATCCGTAGCCACAATTTTCAGGGGAATAGGCAACTCTTCAATGCGGCGGTTCTGCGTGAGTTTGGCCAAGGTCCGCATGACTTTTTCACCGTGGATGAGCCCGCCGGCGGTCCGCCCCCAGGACAAATCCACCAAGGAGACAATATCGAGCAGATGCATGGCCTTGAAAATCCGCTCAATGGCCAGACCGCTGTGCCCGGTGGCGTAAAGCGCGCCCATGAGCGCCCCCATGCTGGTTCCCGAAATTACCGCCGGGCGTATTTCCAGTTCGTCGAGTACCTTTAAAAACGCGATATGCGCAAACCCGCGCGCACCGCCCCCGCCCAGGGTCAACCCCAAGCGCGCCGGCTTTCCGACCCCCAAAAAATCCAACAAGCCCATGCCCGGCCTCCCGGCCTTAAAAATTAAAAGCCCTTGGGAATTATCTCCCAAGGGCCGGGTCAGCTCAAGCTTAAATTGTCCGTGATTATTTACTTAGGTTTCTGATTGGTGCGAAATCCCAGCAGCGTATAGAGCGGGCAAAAACTGATGAAACTGGTGAGAATAAAAATCCCGGCCACAATCAACAAAACCACGGCTAAGGTGCCCGAAAGCATATGCGCCAAGTACAACCCGATAATCGCAGCAGCGGCTAAAAGCCGCATAATCCGATCAACGCCTCCCATATTGGGTTTCATGATCTTCTCCTCTCGATCCGGTTTGACATCGCGCGCACCCCGGGTTGATTCCCCGGCCGAGCGTTTGTCCTGCATCAATTATATATGCGTATTTTATTATATGCAAACCATTTTATATTTATTTCTTTCGACCCGGGTCCGGGTATCCCGAACCAACGGCCTCCGCGGCGAACGGCTTTACCCGCCCAGGTTCACGCCGAAGAGATGCCCCAGGCCGAAAGTAACCGCGGCCGCGACCAAGCCGATAAGAATTTGCCGCAATCCGGCACCGATCGGATTTTTCCCCGTCACCAAGGTAATGCCGGCACCGATGACAAACAAACCCAACGAACTTGCCCCCAAGCTCCAAAGCACGCCTTCGTGCATGGGTCCGAAGGCG
>JAAXVQ010000152.1 GCA_013335425.1 Candidatus Firestoneibacteriota bacterium
CCGCGCTGCTGGTGAATTTGGCGGCTTGGGCCGTTATATCGGCGCCTGTATACAACTTCCCGCTGTTTAAAATAGCGGCCGTGGCCACCTGCGTGATGTTGATCTGATAGGTGCCCTGGGTCGGCTGGCTGCCGGTCACCACGCCCTGGACGACGCCGCTGTTGGTGCTGGTGGCTTTGCTCTGGGAAAAAAACGGCAGGGACGAATCCCCGAACTGCTTGACCACCGTATCGAGCGTGCTCAATTTCGAGAGCAGGTTGCTGATGATCGTGCTTTTGGCCGAGTCGTCGTCGCTTTTGTTCTGCAGTTGGGTTTCGGGTTCCCGGGCCAGGGTCATGAGTTTGGTTATGATGCTGCTGGTATCCAAACCCGTAACCAACCCGGCTTCATACATGCTGGGCAGGTACAAGGATGCTGTGGACGAGGTGGTCATGACGGGCCTCCGGCAAAAACTAACTTCCCTAACTACTCACTTATATTATCGTATCCGGAGACGATTTCCTTAAGGCGGGAGCCCGGAAAAAACCAGAGGGGCTGCCCCGGAGGAACAGCCCCTCTGTCTTGGCCGTAGCTGTCGTCTTGCGTCGCGGCTTACTTCAGCAGGCTCAGCACCGCTTGCGGCTGCGAGTTGGCTTGCGCCAACATCGCCACGTCCGCCTGTTGCAGGATCTGCAGGCGCGTGAGGTTGGAAATTTCCGAAGCCATGTCCACGTCGCGGATGCTGCTTTCCGACGCCGTGGTGTTGGTGATGGAGGTGTCGATGTTGCGGATGGTGTGTTGGAGGCGGTTTTCAACCACACCGATCGAACCGCGGTTGGTGGCGACGGTGTCGATGGCGGTGTTGGTGGTGGTGATGGCCGTCAAGGCGTTGGCCACCGTGTCCACCGCGGTGGCGGTCATGCCCAGCGTATTGACCGAGGTGCTGCTGATGGCGACGTTGATCTGGTTGTCCGCGGCCGCGGCGGCGCCCACTTGCAGGTTGCCGCTCAAGGTCCCGTCCAGCAAGGTCTTGGTGTTGAAGGTCACGTTGGTGGCGATGCGGTCCAATTCGCTCTTTAACGCCGTGACTTCGTTGTTCATCGTCGTGCGGTTGCCGGCGGTCAGCGTGACATCGTTGGCAGAACGCACGGCCAGGGTGTTGATGCGCTGCAGAATCGAGCTGACTTCATTGAGCGCGCCCTCCGCCGTCTGCAACATGGAAATGCCTTCCTGGGCGTTGGTTTTGGCCGTCTGCAGACCGTTGATCTGAGCACGAAACTTTTCCGAAATGGCCAAACCCGAAGCGTCGTCCGCCGCGGTGTTGATGCGCAAACCGGTGGAAAGTTTTTGCAAGGACGAGGAGACCAACTTCGTCGTCTGGTCCATTGCGTTCAAGCCGTTGATCGAGTTCAAATTGTGGTTGATTGCGAATCCCATGATACGGTTCCTCCATGAATTTTATCCGGCATCCCTGCCGTATCTTGCTTCCAGGACTTCGCGCAACGCGGGGGAAGGCTTGACGCCGGCCGGACGCAACTCACTTCTCCCTTTTCGATGGTGCCTGGTTTCAAGATCTTCTCTACCTTCCCTGAGGTTTTCGTATCAACGGTAGGATTTCTTAAATAATTCTTGTTGGGAATTGATTTTATTAATTCCCCTCCCCAGGATTTGGCGGGAGGGGACGAAGGGGAGGGGGTAAAAGCTTTGTTTTTAAAGGGTTTTTAAGCGCGATGGCACCTCTAAATATTCGGACCCCCAGTACCTGGTCGAAGTCTGTGAAAATAAAAAGGGCTGTCCCCTTTTGGGGGAACAGCCCTTTTTCCTTCAGGTCTGAACTATTCCTTACCCTTTGAGCAGGCTCAAAACCGCCTGCGGCTGGGAATTGGCCTGCGCCAGCATGGCTACGTCGGCTTGCTGCAGGATCTGGAGTCGGGTGAGGTTGGAGATTTCGGAGGCCATGTCCACATCCCGGATGCTGCTTTCCGACGCCGTCGTGTTGGTAACGGACGTATCTAAGTTCGTGATCGTGTGCTGCAGACGGTTCTGCACCACGCCGATGCTGCCGCGGGTGGTGGAAACCGTGTCGATCGCGGTGTTGGTGACGCCGATGGCCGTCAGGGCGTTGGCGGACGTGGTGACATCCGTGGCCGTCAACCCCAAATTGGCCGCCGTAACGCTGCCGATAGACACCGTAATCTGGTTATCGGCGGTTGCTCCGGCACCCACCTGCAAATTGCCGCTCAAAGTGCCGTCCAAAAGCACCTTGGTGTTGAAGGTGATGTTTTGCGCGATACGGTCCAACTCCGCTTTCAAGCCTTGCACTTCCTGATCCATGGTGACGCGGTTGGCGTTGGTCAAGGTGACGTCGTTGGCTGAACGTACCGCCAGGGTGTTGATGCGCTGCAGGATGGAGCTCACTTCGTTGAGTGAGCCTTCCGCCGTCTGCAGCATGGAAATGCCTTCTTGCGCATTGATCTTGGCGGTTTGCATACCGTTGATCTGAGCGCGGAACTTCTCCGAAATGGCCAGCCCGGAAGCGTCGTCCGCCGCGGTATTGATGCGCAAGCCCGTGGACAACTTCTGCAAGGAAGACGAAACTTGCTTGGTGGTAATGTCCATGGCGTTCAAGCCGTTGATCGAGTTTAGGTTGTGATTGATTGCAAAGCCCATGATATGTATCCTCCATGATGTTTTTCCGTTGGCATCCATGCCAAGGATCGTGCCGTACAGCGTTTCCTGCTTTTCGTTTTCACGGGTGCCTTTAACTCGCTGGCCACCTCGGCGTCGTCCGCAGGGATCCGATGTTTGCGGTCCCCCGCCCCTCCTGCGCCGGCCCTCCTTTCCCGGTATATTTCGCCCTCACAAGACGTCCTTGATTTTTTTCAGCTCCTCGGGCGTCGTGACTACGGCCGCTTGATTTTGGGCATGCACCTCGCTGTAAATTTCCTTGCGCAGGATCCGCAGCGAGGCGGGCGCCTTGATGCCCAAACGCACCTGCTCGCCGCTGATTTCCAGCACTTGGATTTCGATATCATCCCCGAGTATGACAGACTGTTTTTTCTTTCTCGTGAGCACCAGCATGACTATCGCCCTCCTTGGCAACTGGTTTGATTTCATCCTTGAGCAGATGACGGGTTTGGTAGAGCCCGTTTTCATTGACCACCTGAGCGCCCAAAAATTCCCGTTCGTTGATCACGATCGGAGCGAGCAGATTGACCGTGGTCTGATGCGGGTCCGACGGCACCACCACCACGGCCAGCACCACGGCCGTGTCCTCGGGCGTCAGCTTTAAAAAAGTTTTCTCCGCATCTTTGAGCTCGAGCTGATAATCGGGCTTGAACACCTGCATGGGCAGCACCACAAAAGCCCACTCCGGCTGATCCACGCACTGCAGCCAAAAATACGGGTTGCTCTCCGGGCGGTTGATCAGGCAAAACTTCTTGTGATTGGGAAAACCGATGATGCCGCCCGGAAAAGTCAGCAGCTTTTCCTCCGCAATTTCAATTTCCCCGAAATGCCGTGTTTTGAATTTCATAAGGCAACGCTCCTTTGAAATAAGATGTGTCGGGTTGGAAAGACAGCGGCATTCGGTCCCCTCCGAATACTTGGCGCCACCCCGGACTAGCTTAAAAAATCCATCAACGACTTCTGGTTCAACAGCCGCGCACTACTGGCCATGGCGGCATCATACACATTTTGCGCGGTCGAAAGTTTCACGATGGCTGCGGCCGCATCCGTGTCGCCGATTTCCGAACTCAACTTGGTCAAAGCCGTTTTCTTGGCCGTCAGGTTGTTGGTGGTGTTTTCCATCATCTTGCTCTTGTTGCCGAGCTGGGAAACCTCAGTCACCACTTGCGTATGCGCCTTGTCGGTTTCGGAAATCGCCGTACGGATTTGCGCCGTATTGCCCGCACGCAGGGCATCCCGCAAGTTGATCAAAGTCGCATAAACATCCGTGCCGGCCGCAGGTTGAAACACCTGGTCCCCGGGCATGTTTTTGTTGACCGTGAGCCCCGAGTCGATTTCCACCTGCTCCACGCCGCCGTCCCCGACATAAGTCACGGCCGTGATCTCCCCGGCCACCCGGGTCGCCTGAAACGGCGGCGCTTGCGTTTGAAAACCGCCGTAGATGTATTTGCCTTCGGATTGGGTGTTCCCGGTCGAAACCATTTGTTCCAAAATGCTGTTGACCTGGTCGGCCATGGTGTTGCGGTCCTGGGCGTTGAGGGTCGTATCGTTGGCGGCGCGGATGGCCAAGCTGTTGGCCTGGAGCAGGGAGGAGGTGGTGCCCGTCAGGGTGGTTTCCGAGGCCGAAATCCAATTGGCGACATACTGGGTATTGCGCTGGTACTGCGAGATCCCGGCCAAGGATTCGTTGATGTTCACCAAACGCCGGCTTCCCAGCGGATCGTCCGACGGCAGGTTGATGCTTTTCCCCGTGGAGATCTGATTGTTCAAATCCTGCAAGCGCGCCAGATCGATGTTGAGGTTTTCTATGATCTGGCTGTTGATCATGCTTCCCGAGACCCGCATTGCCGTTCACCTCGATTTCTGTCAGCGCCCCGCGCCCATACGGTTGATGATCGTATCGAGCATCTCATCCATGGTGGTAATCACCCGAGCCGCGGCCTGATACCCGTCCTGATACTTGATCATGTTGGTCATTTCTTCGTCCAAATTGACGCTGGAAATGGAGTCCCGCTGGGCTTCCAAACTGCTCATCAGGGCTTTCTGCGTTTCATTGCTGTTGGTGTGATTTTTGCTGTCCAAGCCTACTTGGGCCACAAAATTATCGTAAAAGCCCCCGAACGTCTGGGTCCCCAAAGACATGGTTTTGCTGTTTTGCAGTTGCGCGATGGCCAAGGCGTTGGACCCGTCCCCCGGGGCGGAGGCGTTCTGGGCCGCGGCCACCAAAGTCGAATCGGCGACAATCGCCGCATTCACCTGCATGTCGCCGGCCCCGGTCCCGGTGAAGAAATTGATCCCCGCGGGCGCAGCGGCATTGAGTGCATACCCCGTGCTTTGCAGGGCGTTGACCTGGGTCATGAGCCCCGTGGCCAAATCAGTGAGCGCCTGCCGGTAGGCGGGAATGTACGTGTCCCGCATGTCCTTCCATCCCTGGATTTTGCCGCTGGTCACCGCCGCGGCGGAACCGTCGTCCGACCAGGTGATGGCCGCGTAATTGTTGTTGCCCGGGTCATTGACCACGGTTAAAGGCACGAAGGTGTTGTCCTGCACCAGTGTATGCCCGCCGATGGTGATGTCGTAGAGCCCGTTGGACATCTGATGCCCTTCATAATTGGTCAATTGGGAAAGCTGCCCCAGCAGTTTGTCGCGCTGGTCGTAAAGATCGTTGGGGGTGGTTTCCACCCCGAGCGATTGATTGATCTGCACGTTCAAATCGCGGATTTGCGAGGCCAGCGCGTTGATTTGCGCCACCTGAGTGCGGATGCTCTCGTCTTCAGATTGCTGCAAAGCCGCCAAGTCCTTGTCCTTGGTGTTGATCAATTGCGTCAAGGATTGCGAGGTGGACACCAGGCTGTTGCGCACCGAAACGTTTTCGGGATTGGAGGACAATTCCTGCCAGCCCGCCCAAAAGCTGCTCAGGGCGTTCCCCAAAGCCAGGTCGCTGGGCTCGTTGACGATGTTTTCCACCTGGGAAAATTCGGAGACCGCGGCATCGCTGCGCCCCTGGGTCGCGGTTTCCGCGTGAATCTGTTTTTCCAGAAGCATGTCCCGCGCCCGGGTTACGGCCTCAAGTTTCACGCCCGTGCCCAA
>JAAXVQ010000153.1 GCA_013335425.1 Candidatus Firestoneibacteriota bacterium
CGTAATAATACAAGGTGTAGGGCTTCGGCGGAAATTTACAGGTCTGCGCGGAATCCAGAAAGAATTCGTCCTTGACGGGATCGTTGTTCAAAGGCTTGAAATCGGTTTTCAGGTCTTTTTCATTTTCAGATCGGAATATTTGATAAGTAATGGCAGCATGAGCGGCGGTTGTCACGGGTTCCCATGCCAGTAAAATTTTGTCTTTGGCGGCTTGGGCCACCAGGCCTTTAGGCGGCGTCAAAGCGGCGGGATCAGTTTGGCTGGAATTGCGCGGCTCAGCCGCGTTTGCGGTCAAAGTGTTTGCCGGAGCAGTAGTATTGGGTTCTCCCCCGGCTAAGCCGGAATCCAGAGCCCATGCCTGGGCCCCGGCTAAGAGGCCCAGGGCTGACCATGATAAAAACAGAAAAATTCTTCGCAAAGCCAAACCAACCCCCGGCAGACCATGCTCTTCCCGCTGTTATTGTGCAAGGAAATATCATTATCCCAAGTGCGCGGGAGATGCGCAAGACTTTATTCTCGGCTTGTCAAAATAGTTGTCAAAATTCTTTGAATGACTTAATTTCCGAGCAATCGGAGAATTAAAATTTTCGGCAGGATGGGAAATTCAAAGCGTTTCTTGACATCTCCCATATTACTTTTTACAATGGCCTGCTTGAGTCGTTTAGGTTGTTTTGACCTTTAAAACGGGTTAGGAGTTTTCTGTGGAAACATATCCCCGGCGTTTCTGGCTGTTTTTAGGCCTTTTGACGTTGCTGCGTTTGGCGTTTATCGGCCGCTTTGAACTATCCCCCGATGAGGCCTATTATTGGACTTGGTCCCGTCATTTGGATTGGGCTTATTTTGACCAAGGCCCCCTGATCGCTTTGGTGATCAGGTTTTTTACGGAGCTTGTCGGCAGCGCCACGGAATGGAGCGTACGTTTGGGCGCTGTGGTTCTTTCAACTTTTTCGGCTGTTGTGTTTTTTGACCTGCTTAGGCGGATGTTTAAGAGTGATCGGACCGCTTGGCTGGGTTTTTTGGCCATGCAATCCGCCCTCCTGTTTAACGCGGGCGCGCTGCTGATGATGCACGATTCGGTTATGATGTTCTTTTGGATTGCTTCGCTCTGGGCTTTTTATCGGACTTTTTTCGAGCCCTGGGTGCCCGGCATTTACTTGGGCGCCTTGGCCTTGGGTATGGGTGCGCTGGCGAAATATTCCATGGCTTTATTTGTTCCCTGCTTGCTGTTGTTTTTGCTCATTTCTCCGGAACATCGGATTTGGTGGCGTCGGGCGCATTTGTACTTGGCCGGTTGCCTGACGCTGCTGCTGATCTCGCCTTTGGTCATTTGGAACGCGCTTCATGGCAGCGTTTCTTTCGGTCATATTGCCGTCTTAGGCGGGGCGCATACGGCCCTGACTTTTTCTTTTAAAACCCTGGGCGAATATCTCAGCGGTCAACTGGGGGTCATGACGCCGGTGTTGGGCGCTTTGGCCTGGTGGGCTCCGGTCTTTGCCTGGCAAATTTGGAAAACCGATCGAAACTGGGGAACGCGTTATTTGTTCCTGGCCTGTTTTTCCGCCCCGGTTTTGTTTTTCTTTTTACTGCTTTCCTGCCGAAGTTCCGTGTACGCCAATTGGCCGGCGCCGGCTTACGTGGGTGCTTTGGGTATTTTGGCCCAGGCAGTGCAGGTTGCAGATGCGAAAAGCTCTTTACCCCGCTGGTTTCGGGGCGCTTGGATATCGGGTCTCTGCCTGACCGCCTTGGTGCTTTTAGAGGTCGGTTTTGGCGTTTTTCCCCTTACCGGGGTCGTGGCCAATTCCGTTGACCGCATTCGAGGCTGGCGTGCTTTGGGACAAGAAACCGCCGAACGCTATCGGCTTCTCAGTGCCGGACGGACCGCACCATTTTTGGCTGCGCGCAGGTATCAGATTGCCGCCGAACTTTCGTTTTATATGCCGGGGCAGCCCGAAATCCAACTTCTGCCCAAAGACGAGCCGGCCCGCAATCAATACCGTTTTTGGGACCGACGGGATCAACTGGAAGGTCAAGACGCCCTTTTTGTGTGCGAAGACGGCTGGGAAATGGACTATGCGCGCACTTGTTTTGAACGCCTGGAAGAATTGCCTGTTTTCCAACCTGCTTTTCACGGACGAAAACTACGTGAAATCCATTTCGGTTATGCCCAGAAGCTCTTGCCGGAAACCCCGCGCACGGGCTTTGCCGAGGCGTTCTGATGAACACCCTGCAGCGCTATGTTTTTAAGGAACTTCTCTTCCCGTTTTTAATGGGGATCGGCATTTTTACCTTTGTCCTGATCATGGACAAGATATTTGCCCTGGCGGATTTGATCGTCAAATACGGCGTGCCCGCACTGACGGTCCTCAAACTGATGATGTACATCCTGCCGGCGACGTTTGCCATTACCATTCCCATGGGCGTCCTGGTGGCCGTGATCGTGGCATTTTCCAGATTGAAAACGGACAATGAATTAACCGCCATGAAAGCCTCCGGCGTATCGCTCATTCCCTTGACGCTGGTGGCTTTGGTTTTCGGGGGCGCTTTGACGCTCATGATGATTTGGTTCGACAACCGCGTGTTGCCCCAGTCCAATTATGCCTACAAGTCCATTTACTACAACGTGGTGAGCAAGCGCGCGGCCATCGTGATTCGCGAGCAGGTTTTCGTCAATGATTTTGACGGATATATTTTTCGGGTGGGAGAAACCAACCCGCTTTCCAACGAACTCAAGGACATTATCGTGTTTTCCTTGGGGCGCAAGCCCAAAGACCCCTTGCGCACCATCGTGGCCAAGCGCGGACGACTGGTGACCGACGATCGGAGCCGCCGGGTCATGCTGAAGTTGGAGGACGGCTATGTGCAGATGACGCAACCCAAGGACCCGCAAGCTTTTGCGCGACTGGAATTCGACGCCAACATGCTCGATTTGGACATCAACCACAGTTTGGGCAATCCCGCGCTGGAGAACCAAAAAAGCGCCCGGGAAATGTCCATGCGGGAAATCCAGGGTGAAATCGACGGCGGACGGTCCGTGGGTGAGGATCTCAACCTGTTGAAGGTGGAGTATCACAAGAAACTTTCCATTCCCTTTGCCTGTCTGGCTTTTGTGCTCATCGGCGTTCCCTTGGGCGTGCTCGCGCCCCGGTCCGGAAAATACCTGGCGTATTTCGTCGGCGTGGCCCTGATTTTCATGTATTACATTCTGTTGTCCCTGGGCGAGACCTTCGGCACACAGGGACGGTTGCACCCTTTTCTCTCGATGTGGATTCCCAACCTGGTGCTCATGGGTTTTGGGATCTACGGCATGTTCTGGATCGTGCAGGAACGGGCTCCCCTGTGGGGTTGGAAAAACCGGCGCCGCGGAGTGTCCGCATGAAGATCATCTCCCGGTATCTGCTGACCGAATTCCTGCGCCCCTTGAGTTTCATTCTGGCGGCTTTTGTGGGGCTTTATGTCATCGCCCAATTGGTCGATGAGATGAGGATGTTCGTCAACAACCACGCCCCCTTGACCATGGTGGTGCTCTACTACGCCTACCGGGTTCCCTATTTTACCATTCAGGTCATGCCCCTGGCGGTGCTGCTTTCCGCCCTGCTTTCTTTGGGGCAGTTGGCCCGGCAAAACGAACTCATCGCCATGCGCAGCTGCGGCATCAGCTTCGGACAAATCACCCGCCCGTTGTTGTTGGCCTCTTTGGGGCTGGTGGGCCTCGTCATGATTTTTGACGAAGTGATCATACCCTACACCAACCCCCGGGCGGAGTACATCAAACGCATCAACATCGAACATAAGCTTGACGACAGTTACAACACGCAGCGGGATCAAATCACCCGAAGCTTGCCCGGGCATCGGGTCGTGTACATGCGTCATGTGGACGCACAGGCGGGCAAAATGGACGAGGTTATTTATTTGGTGCTGGGCGCCGGCATGAACATCCTGCGGCGCGTGGACGCCCAGGCCGCCCATTACCTGCACGGGCAATGGATTTTCAACCACGGCACCGAACGGCTTTTCAATGCCGAGGGGCAAGTTTCGGCTTACCGTACGTTTGCCTCCGAGACCTTGGAGTTTCGGGAAGCGCCGCGCGATTTTATCCGCGACGAGAAGGACGACCATCAGCTGCTTTCCATGCCCATGCGGGATTTGCAAAGCCGGATTCGGACCTTGAAAGAAGCCGGCAGCAACACGGCCAAGGAAGAGGTCAACTACCACCTGAAGTGGGCTTTCCCGTTCGCCAATTTTGTCCTGGCCTTGTTGGGCGTGGGACTGCCGTTTATCTTCCCCTCCGGCCGCCGCGCTTTGGTGGGCGCGGCCATCGGCTTTGTGATCACCCTGGCCACGGGTTTTTTTTATATCGGTTTTATTGCCGTGGGTACGTCGCTGGGAAACAACGGCACTTTGTCGCCGGTGGTTTCAGTCTGGCTGGCCAACGTGGTGTTTTCCCTCCTGGGATTTTGGCTGATGCGCCGGGCGCGAAGCTAGATCATTTCCGAGGAGAGAATGCGGTAACGGCGAACTCCGGCAGGAATGCGGATTTCAACCGTGCCCCCGACCTTTTGCCCCACCAACCCCCGGCCGATGGGTGAGGTGTTGGAGATCTTCCCGTTTTCAAAATCGGATTCGGCCGGAGAAACCAGCAAGTATTCCAGTTCCGCCTGCGTAGCCAGATCCTGCAGCCGTACCCGCTGGCCAATGGAAATTTTTCCTTCGGGAATTTTGGACTTATCGATGATTTTGGCGTGGGAAAGTTGGTCCTGCAACTGGTGAATGCGCATTTCCAATTTTCCCTGTTCTTCCTTGGCTGCATCGTACTCTGCGTTTTCGGATAAGTCACCATGCTCCCGAGCCGTCTGCACGGCCAGGATGACCGCGCGGCGTTTGGGACCCATGAGTTCCTTGAGTTCGTCCTGCAGCTTTTCCAACCCCTCGGGGGTAAGGTACACATCGGTCATAGGTTCATCTCCTTCACTTGAATCAAAGGCGTCATTTTACCTAAAATCCCAAACAAAAGTCAAACCCGGATGTGATTATTCCTCAGCTTTTGGGTTCTGACCTTGCATTTTTGTCCCGCAAGAAATAAAATAGGCAGACATTGTATCCTGTCCGGGAGAGGCTGTCTGTTTTATGCTCAACTTCCAAGGAATTCAAACCGCCTTTTCCAAAATTACCGCCTTAATCGACTGGCAGCATAAGCTCAGGACCAAAATTGTTTGGATGGTGCTGCTGTTGGGCGGGTTGCCGCTGACGATTTTCGCTTTTATTGCCGCGCAAATCAGCGTCGCTTACGTGCATGTAAACGCTGCTCAGCAAAATCAGGAACGGGCCAACCAAATCGCAGGCGTGGTGGATGCGTATTACATCAGTCGTTTCGAATATATTCAAAGGCATTTTGAACGGCATGCAGGCCTTTTAGAAACCGGGCCCGCCACGACGGCTGCGCTTCACCGACTGGTGTCCCACCTGCTGGCCGAATTTCCCGACTTGGTTGCTGTTTCCGGCATGGATGGTTGGGGAAAACCCCGTTTTTTTGAAAACCGCCGCAACCGGCATGACCTTCAGGACGTTTTATCGAAGAATTCTGATTTCCCCGGCAATAATCTTTCTCTGGCCTTTTCAATTAAAATCGGAGTTCCGCGTTTTTATCCCCAGATCCGGGATGTGATCGTGCCTTTGGTTTTTCATCCCGACAATCGGGGGGAAGACCGCGTGGGGTTCATGGTGGTTTACTTTTCCC
>JAAXVQ010000489.1 GCA_013335425.1 Candidatus Firestoneibacteriota bacterium
GGAAACGCGGTTGCGGTGCCGGACGAGGCGGTTTTGACGCTTTCGGGAACCCGAAGTTTGCCCGGGAAAACTAAGACGGACAACGCGGAAGGCGCCGTCGACCCATTGGTCCTGGACATCCGGGCCATAACCGCCTCGGCGGGCGCGGCTTCGGTCCGCGGACAGGCTCAGCATGCCGAAGCGGGAGCTTCCGGGCCGTCGGCCCCCCGGTCGGAAAAGAGCGCGGAACCGGTAAGCGCCCGTGCGGACCTGCGGACCGAGGCGGGCATGGAACGTTGGTCCGTGCCTGTCGAGGTTAAAACCGCGGAGCGCGCGACTCCGGCGGCGCCCGGGCAGGTTTTTTCGCGCCTGACGGAAACGCAGCGCCAAATGGTGGTGGAAAATTTTTCCCAGGCGGTCTTGCCGGGCTTACAGGGAGGGCGCGAGACCTTGACCGTGGATCTCAATCCGCCGGAACTCGGGCGCGTCCAGGTGCATGTGGAAAAAGCGGCGAACGGCAACGGCGTTAATGCGGTTTTAACCATGCAGGACCGCGCGGTGGGCGAGTTTTTCCAGGGTCAGACGGATGTAATCCGCAAAACTTTGGAAGAAGCCGGCATCCAGGTGGGCGGTTTGTCCGTGGAGATCCGTCAGCAGTTCAACCAGGAAGCCCGGGAAAAGACTTCGGAAGGCGTTCAAAAAGCCTCGGGGAACCGGTCCGGGGAGGATGCGCACCGGGCGGGGGAGAGCCGCAAGGCGGCTTCGGTTTGGGCAAGCAGCGGACTTTCGCGCGTGGAAATCATGGTCTAGAGCGGCACTGATGTTGCCCACGTTAAAGGCGGGCGCTCTCTAAATAAGAACCCTCAAGGATCTTAAGACTCGGTTCGTACGGGTCGATAATTAAGGAGGTGGCATCCATGTCAATCGATGCGGTAGGCTCTTTGGGCAAGAATGATTTTTTAAAATTAATGGTGACCCAATTGAAGAATCAAAACCCGCTCAACCCGACGAACGACACGCAATTTATCGCGGAATTGGCGCAATTTTCCGCTTTGGAAGCATCGCAAAACACGAACACCTCGGTGGAGGCGCTGGTCACCAAGACCTCGCAGATGCAGGCCGGCCAGTTGGTGGGAAAAACAGTGTCGGGCATTTTGCGTTCGGATTCTTCCGCCTTTGTCGGGGTGGTGCAGTATGTGGATTTGTCGGGAGCGACGCCTAAAGTCGTCGTCAACAACAAGCTGGTCAGTTTGGATGAAATCAAATACATCGGCAATTGAAGCAAGAAAATCGGGAGGGAATAAATCATGCTGCGTTCTCTGTTTACGGCGATTTCGGGCTTGACCAATCACCAAACCATGCTGGATGTGGTCGGCAACAACATTGCGAACGTGAATACCACCGGTTACAAAACCGGACGCGTGGTTTTTGAAGACATGATGTCTCAGACCCTGGCCGGCGCCAGTCCGAGTTCGGGCGCGCAAGGCGGCTCCAACCCCCGGCAGATCGGGCTGGGCGTGCATATTGCCACCATCGATAACCTGCAAACCCAGGGGGCGCTCCAATCCACGGGCGTGACCACGGATCTGGCCATCCAAGGCGACGGCTTTTTTGTCCTCAACGACAACGGGACCCAGGTCTATACGCGCGACGGCAGTTTTTCCTTGGACGAGGACGGCCTGCTGGTATCGGCCAGCGGTCTGCAGGTCCAGGGATGGACGGCGGTCAACGGCGTGATCAACACCTCCTCGGCGGTGGGGAGTTTGACCATACCCGTGGCTTCGCGCATGGACG
>JAAXVQ010000154.1 GCA_013335425.1 Candidatus Firestoneibacteriota bacterium
CTTGACCAGGTCCGGGCCGCCGCCCAGCCGGATCTCGTACACCCGGCCGCCGGTGAGCCAGCCGGCCAGCGCGTGCGCCAGTTCGTGACCGACGATCGAGACGACCATGGCGAACACGATCAGGAGGAGGTTGCCGAGCAGGTACGGCGGGTCGAGCCCGGCCCACCGGGTGAGCAGCGCAAACGCGGCCAGCGCCAGATTGCCGAAGCCGCGTTCGGAATCGCCGCGAAAGACTTCCCGCAGGCAGATGGCCAAAAACCCCGCCACAAAGAGCAGCGGCAGCGTCACGTTCACGCCGGCCCAACGAAAACCCTCGGGCGCCAAAACCGCCAGCACGCCCATGGCCGCCACGCCGGGGAGAACCAGAGCGCGGGAAAACGCGTAACCTTTATGCTCGATCAAAGTCGCCAGCTCCAAGGCGGCCAGGATCAGGGCCGCCCAAATGAGGATCCACAAGGGCCAGGGGTTGACGCTGAAAATCGCCCAGATGAAGACCGGCAAAAAAACCAACGCGACCAACAGTCTTTGCTTAAGCATGCACGGCCTCCACGCCGCCGAAACGCCGCTCGCGTTGTTGATACTCGGTGAGCGCGGCCAGCAAATGTTTCTTCCGGAAATCGGGCCAAAGCACCGGAGTCACCACGATCTCGGCATAGGCCAACTGCCAGAGCAGAAAGTTCGAGAGCCGCATTTCCCCCGAGGTGCGGATCAACAAATCCGGATCAGGCAGACCGGCCGTATATAAAAACTTCGCGAAATTTTCTTCGGTCAAGGGAGGCCGGCGGGTTTGCCGGTTCCAGGCTTCCACGGCATCCAAAATTTCACGGCGCCCGCCGTAGTTGAAGGCGAAATTCAAGCGTAGTCCGGTGTTGGCCGCGGTTTGCGCCATGCCCCGGTCAATAGCCTTGAGCACCGTGGCCGGAACCCCGTCGCGCCGCCCCAAAAGTCCCAAGCGTACGTTTCGGCGGTGCAGTTCGTCGATTTCGCGACGCAAAAACTCGATCAGCAGGCTCATGAGAAAACGGACTTCGGCCGGGGGACGTTTCCAGTTTTCGGTGGAGAAGGCGTACAGGGTCAGCACGGGAACGGCGAGCTCGTCGCAGGCGCGGACCAAGGCGCGAACCGATGCCATGCCCGCCTGATGTCCGGCCGCGCGCGGCAGTCCGCGGCGTCGGGCCCAACGGCCGTTGCCGTCCATGATCACGGCAATATGCCGGGGCAGGCGCCGGGGGTCCAAGACAGGTGAATTCACCGGTGCTTTTCGGGCCATGGGTTTGCTCCAAAAAAAAATCCCCGCCTAGGCGGGGGGATGAGAGGTGTCCAATCCCGGCGCGGCCAAAAAGACGTGCCCGGATATATGCTAAACTTCCATCAGCTCCCGTTCTTTGCTCTTGGCCAGCTGGTCGATTTTGCCGATGAAATCATCCGTGACTTTCTGGATTTTAACCTCGAAGGCTTTTTCGTCGTCCTCGCTGATGGCCTTGTCTTTTTTCAGGGTTTTAATCTGTTCCATGCCCTTGCGGCGGTGGGTGCGCAATTCCACGCGCATGTCCTCGGCCAGCTTGTGCACCTGCTTGACGAACTCGCGGCGCCGCTCTTCGGTCAGGGGCGGAAAAGCCAAACGGACAACCTTACCGTCGTTGACGGGGGTGAGGCCGAGGTTGGACTTCATGATTTCCTTTTCAATGGCCGCGAGCGCGCTGATGTCCCAGGGTTTGATCTCCAGGGTGTGCGCGTCGGGCACGTTCACGCTGGCCATCTGCGTGATCGGCGTGGGGGTGCCGTAATAATCCACGCGCACCGGGTCCAAAATCGCGGCCGAAGCCCGCCCGGTGCGGACCGTGGCAAATTCACGTTTAAGCACTTCCAGGGACCTGCCCATACGCGTCTCGGTTTCCTGCAAAATGCCGGCAGGGGACTCGCTCATGCGCCACCTCGTTTTTCCGGAATCTGCCGTACGCGGGTGCCGATCCGCTTGCCCAAAACCACGGCGCGGATATTGGCCTTGTGCTTCAAGTTGAACACCACGATGGGCAGGCGGTTTTCCATGCACAGCGTGATCGCGGTCGTGTCCATGACCTTCAGACGCCGCCGGATCACGTCCATATAATCGAGTTCGCTGAACATTTTGGCGCGGGGGTTTTTGGCCGGATCCTCGTCGTAAACCCCGTCCACGTTGGTGGCTTTTAAAATGACGTCGGCCTTGATTTCAATGGCCCGCAGGGTGGCCGCCGTGTCCGTGGAAAAATAAGGGTTGCCGGTGCCGGCCGCAAAAATCACCACACGCCCCTTCTCCAGATGGCGGATGGCGCGGCGGCGTATGTAGGGTTCGGCCACCTTCTGCATTTCAATGGCCGTGAGCACGCGGGTGTGGACGCCGCATTTTTCCAAGGCGTCCTGCATGGCCAGGGAGTTGATCACCGTGGCCAGCATGCCCGCATAATCCGCGGCCACGCGTTCCATGCCCAAAGACTCGGCCGCGGCCCCGCGCAGAATGTTGCCGCCGCCGATCACCAAAGCGACTTCCACGCCCAACTTCGCGACGTCCCGGACTTCCTCGGCCACGGCGCGGACTTCATATTGGTCGATACCCACGCCGGCTTCCCCCCCCAGGACTTCTCCTGAGAGTTTCAGCAGGATCCGTTTGAAAACCGGTTTGACGCGCTTGCGGCTCGGCATCGTGTCGGGGCCTATTCCTCTCCGATTTTAAAACGGGCAAAACGACGGACCTGAATGTTCTCGCCGGTCTTGGAAACCGCGTCGGTCACCAGCTGCCCGACCTTCTTAGCCGGGTCCTTGATGTAGTTTTGGTCCAGCAGGCAGACTTCTTCGTAATATTTCTGCACCTTGCCGGTGAGAATTTTTTCCACAATGTCCGCAGGCTTCTTGGAATCGCCCAACTGGGTCCGGGCGATCTCGCGCTCGCGCTGAAGGATTTCCTCGGGCACTTCCTCGCGCCGCACATAGAGCGGGCTGGCGGCCGCCACCTGCATGGCCAGTTCATAGGCCAGGGCCTGGAACTCGTCCGTGTTGGCCACAAAGTCCGTCTCACAATTCACTTCGATGAGCACGCCGATCTTACCGCCGGCGTGAATGTAAGCTTTGACCGTGCCGTCCGCCGCCGTGCGCCCGGCTTTTTTAGCCGCCGACATCAAGCCGCGCTCGCGTAAATGCACGATGGCCTTCTCAAAATCACCCTGGGCTTCCGTCAGGGCGACCTTACACTCCATCATGCCCACGCCGGTTTTGTCGCGCAATTCCTTG
This sequence comes from Candidatus Firestoneibacteriota bacterium, assembly GCA_013335425.1. GTDB lineage: Bacteria > Oederibacteriota > JAAXVQ01 > JAAXVQ01 > JAAXVQ01 > JAAXVQ01. The sequence goes on from JAAXVQ010000154.1 coordinate 3,265, forward strand.
ACCATGCTTGCCGTGATCTCTGCCATGACTTTATCTCCTTGTATTCAAATATCTCAGGGAACTTTATGATTTTCCGGGCTATTAAAACCTTGCCCGTCTCAATGCCCTCCGCGCCGGAACCGGCTGCTTTAGGCGCCCGCCGACACGGCCGGGGTTTCCTCGACCGCAACCGCAGCCGCTTCCGGCTGGGCGGCGGGAGCCGAGGTCGGTAGTCCTTCGCCTTCTTTAACGGCGGCGGCGTTCAACTTTTCCTGCTCCAGGCGGTAAGCTTCGGCGCCTTCCAAAACCGAATCCGCCATCAGGCTGACAATCAGGCGGACGGCGCGGATGGCGTCGTCGTTGCCGGGGATGATATAGTCGACTTCATCGGGATCGCAGTTGGTATCCACGATGCCCACAATGGCGATACCCAGCTTGCGGGCTTCCAAGATGGCGTTGTGCTCTTTCTTGGTGTCCACCACCATGATGGCGCCGGGGAGCTCGGTCATGGTCTTGATGCCGCCGATGGATTTTTCCAGCTTCTCCAGATCCTTCAACGCCAAGCTCTTCTCCTTTTTGGGGAGCTTGTCCAGACCGCCGTCCTCGACCATGCGCTGCAATTCCTTCATGCGGGCGATGGTTTTCTTGATGGTCTGAAAGTTGGTCAACGTGCCGCCCAGCCAGCGCTGATTGACGAAGTACATGCCGCAACGGGTGGATTCCTCGCGGATCGCGTCCTTGGCCTGTTTCTTGGTGCCCACGAAGACGATTTTCTCCCCCGAGGCGACCAGATCGCGCACATACTTCGTGGCTTCCTTTAATTTTTTAACGGTTTTCTGCAGATCGACGATATAAATGCCGTTGCGTTCGCCGTAGATGTAACGCGCCATCTTGGGGTTCCAGCGACGGGTCTGATGGCCGAAATGCACACCCGCTTCTAACAGTTGTTTCATGGAAACATTAGGCATGAGGTAAAGCTCCTTTAAACAAGTTTTTCCGCCGCAGACATCAACCCATGCCGGAACCCAAGCCGTGCAAACGGCCCGGATACCCCCGACACAGTCCTTCTGCGTGAGATTTGAAGTTCGGGCTTTATAGCATAAAAACCCCTCCCGCATCAAGGAAAAAGGTGGAAATTTACCAAAACCCACCTAACGAGGCCGCCCTGAAAGGATCCCGCAACCGTCCGAAATTTTCACTTTTTTGTAATAATTCACCATTTTGCTTCGTCTATGGATGAGGTTCTGTTAAAATAGCACCCCTAGCAATTACCCTGCGGGAGGTTGTAGGCATGGCCAATGTGGTTTTAAAAAACGTCTGTAAAAGTTTCGAAACAAAAAAGGGGTATAAAGAAGTAGTCAAAAACATCAGCTTTTCCTGCGAGGACAAGGAATTCATCATTTTAGTCGGGCCCTCCGGCTGCGGCAAATCCACCACCCTGCGCATGATCGCCGGTTTGGAAGAAGTGACACAAGGCGAAATATACATTGACGGGCAGCTGGTCAACGACGTTCCCGCCCGCAGCCGCGACATCGCCATGGTTTTTCAAAACTATGCACTCTATCCTCACATGAACGTTTTTGAAAACATGTCCTTCGGCCTGCGCCTGCAGAACCAGCCCAAGAAAACCATCGAGAAGCAAGTCACGGAAGCGGCCGAAATCCTTAAAATCAAAGATCATCTCACGAAGCTTCCTAAAGACCTTTCCGGGGGCGAACGCCAGCGGGTTGCGCTCGGCCGGGCGATCGTGCGCAAGCCCAAAGTGTTTTTATTCGACGAGCCGCTTTCCAACCTGGACGCGGAAATGCGCGAAAGCATGCGCGCCGATTTGCGGCAGCTGCACGCTTATCTCAAAGCCACCATGATCTACGTGACCCACGACCAAATCGAGGCTATGACCATGGCGGACCGCATCGTAGTGCTTAAAAGCGGCGAAGTCCACCAGTTTGCCGAACCCCTGGAACTGTACAAAAACCCCTGCAACAGGTTCGTGGCGGGCTTTATCGGCAACCAACGCATGAATTTCTTCGACGGGGAGCTGAAAAAGAAAGGTACGGACATCTATTTCACCAACGAATCCGTCTCGCTTAAAACCCATACCGTGCATGCGCCGGCCCTGAAGCAATGCGTGGGGACCAAGGTTACGCTGGGCATCCGCCCGGAAAACATTTATGACAAGATCTACGCCACCAACGCCTCCGCGGGCAACACTCTAAAAGCCAAGATCAACATCATGCTGCCCACCGGCGAATACGCGCTGCTTAACCTTCAGACCGGCAACCATAAGCTCATTGCCAAGGTGAACGCCTACGAAAAACTCGCTGAGAACAAACAGATCGACATTGTCATGGACATGAGCAAGGCGCACTTTTTCGACACCACCTCGGGCAAGACGGTCTGCCACATGGCCGACGGCCACGCGAGCTGCCCCTAAGGGAAACCTCCCACCCAATGAAACCAAAAAGCGGGGGCGGAAAATTTTCCGCCC
>JAAXVQ010000490.1 GCA_013335425.1 Candidatus Firestoneibacteriota bacterium
TCTGGAACATCTACGTTACACTTGGTTTAAATTCATTTTTTATACGGTGTTATTCATCACTTTAGTACAAGTCATATTACTTTTTCCCACGCATCAAATACTGATTGATAAGAGCCATGATGTAAAAGAAGTTTTAGCTTCTTCGGAATTAAAAAAATTTCCGCTTTTGGCTTATAACATCCCGCCTAATGCCCCTGCTTTTTATTTTACGACACCTGTAGCGTGGGCGGGCGACTGGCCACAAATGGATGCTTTCGTCTTGCAGCATCATGACGCTTATCTATTGTTTCGCCAAGACGCCTTCCAACCAATACAGACGCACTTTCAAGGGCGGTCTAAGTTTTGCATCGTATCTTCCAGCGCCAATCAGGAGCTTTATTTGGGTTTGGTTTCAAAGTTGGACCATTGAAAGTAAGTTATCGGCGTAACGGCGACGATAAGCGGCGGCAACAGAAGGATGTTAAAAATCTTAGGGACTGGTTTTAAATGGAACCGGGATTGACCTCGCTGGTTTTTCAGAAGCGGCAGTTGAAGCGGGCAAACGTTTGAAAATATTTCTGGTTTAGAAAATCCCGCGAATACCGAAAAGACTGGAACCGTGGGGGCGTATCGCGATACGCCCTTACAAAAGCATCTCGGTGGGGAAGAAATTAATTTGGCTTGAGTGGAAAGTATGAGACGTTAAAGAGGTGGTGGGATGAATATGAGAAAAATTTTCTGGGTTGTTTCAAGTGTGCTCTGCCTGATCGCGTCGTCTCCGATATGGGCGAAAATGCCGACCAAGCCGGAAGGCCGGGTCAGTGATTTTGCCGAGATGCTTACCGAGTCCGAGGAAGCGGCGCTGCAGGACTTGAGCGAACGCCTGGAGAAGGCGACCGGAGCGCAGTTGGCGGTGGTGACCGTGCCCGAGCTCGACGGCTTGACGGCGGAGGAGTATGCGAACCGGTTGTTTAAGCTATGGGGCGTGGGGCGCAAGGGCCAAGATGACGGTGTTTTGTTTTTGGTCGCGCTGAAGGAAGGTCGGGCGCGCATTGAGGTTGGGTACGGATTGGAAAGCGTGCTCAACGACGGTAAAGTCGGGCGGATCTTGGACGAAGCGGTGATGCCGCGCCTTAAGGCCATGAACTACGGCGAGGGCATCCAAGCAGGGGCAGAACGGATTGCCGAGGCGGTCAGCGGCAATGCCGACTGGGGGAAAACCGTCCCCGCAACCAGTGTCCCCACGGCCGAGGAACCTTTGCCCAAGTGGCTGAAGATAGCTTTCCCACTGCTTATGGGACTCTTTGTGACTCTGGGGTTTTTGTCTTTGGGCGCGGGCTTGCGCGGGGATTGGAAATCCGTGGTTTGGGGCGCGCTTTTTGGCGGCATACCTTTGGGACTCAGCGTTTTAGCGGCACCTGCCCTGGGTTTTCCGGAGGTCATTTTACCGATCTGGGGTCTGATCATGGCTGTTGTCGGGGCGGTGTTCGGCAAGCGGTTTCTGGCGCGTTATGGAGGTTCTTGGCGCGTCCGCGTGTCCGTGGGCTTTGGCGGCAAGGGGCGCGGCTCGGGCCAGTCAGGGTCAAGCGGCGGTTTCGGCGGCGGGTCTTCGGGCGGCGGTGGCGCCGGTAGGTAGCCAATTTACCCAAGGCGGCGTTCGGAAATTAGGCGGCTAACTCTGTGACAAAGGGAACGGTTTTTGATGGGGCTGAAATTTACGCCGCTTGCTTTTCCAGTAGAAACGGGAAAAGATAAGGCGAAAATGTTGTTTCTTCATATAAAGCATGGTAAGTTTAGGTCATGAAAATTGAAAACCGAATATCCA
>JAAXVQ010000155.1:0-2362 GCA_013335425.1 Candidatus Firestoneibacteriota bacterium
GGTCCATATCAGCCCCATGCTGGATGCCGACGGGCGCATGCAGGGCTTCGTCGGCATGGCGCGCGACATCAGCTCCCGACGCCAGGCTGAGACCGAACAGCGGCGGTTGGAGGAGCAACTCCGCCAATCGCAAAAAATGGAAATTATCGGGCATTTGGCCGGCGGCATCGCGCATGACTTCAACAACCTGCTCACCCCCATTCTGGGCTATGCGGACATGGCTGCCTCCCAGGTACCGGCCGGATTGCCCCTGGCCAACGATATCCGGGCGATCCAGGAAACCGCCGAACGCGCCGCCCGGCTGACGCGCCAATTACTGGCCTTCAGCTTGAAACAGGTACTGCATATGAACACGGTCCAGCTCAACCGGGAAGTCACGGATTTCATTAAAATGCTCCACTCCTTCATCGGCGAACACATTGTGGTCCGGACGGAACTGGCCCCGGACTTAGGCTGCATCAAGGCCGATTTATCCCAGATTCAGCAAGTGCTGATGAACCTGGCGGTCAATGCCCGGGACGCCATGCCCCGCGGCGGCAGCCTGACTTTCGCCACGGCCAACGTGCAGGTGAATGACGTTATGATTAAAAAACATCCTTCCTTGAAACCCGGACTCCAAGTCCGCCTCACGGTCACGGACACGGGTACGGGCATTGCCCCGGAGATCCTGTCACATATTTTCGAACCGTTTTTCACTACCAAGGAACGCGGCAAAGGCACGGGCTTGGGGCTCTCCATGGTCTACGGCATCATTACCCAACACCAGGGCGCGATCGCGGTCGAAAGTGAGCCGGACAAAGGCGCGGCTTTTCATATATATTTCCCGCTGGTCGAAGCCCTCCCCTCCGTTGTCGAACCGACCCTCATCCCGGAAACCAAAAACAACGGGCATGAAACCATTTTGGTGGTGGAAGACGAATCCATGGTGCGTAAGCTGACTGTGGAATTCCTCTCCGGCCAAGGCTATACCGTGGTGGAAGCCGCCGACCCGCTCCAAGCTTTGGAAATCGTACGCACTTACACCGGCAGCTTCGACCTGCTTTTAACCGACATCATCATGCCGGGCATGAACGGCAAGGAACTTTATCAACAATTGGTTAAAGAACGTCCCGAACTCAAAGTGCTGTACATGTCCGGTTACAGCGAAGATGTCATCGCCCACCAGGGCGTGCTGGAACCCGGCACCGAACTTTTGGCCAAGCCCTTTGCGCTCAAAGCCCTGTTGGCCAAAGTGCGCAGCGTGCTGGACCGGTTCGTGGCGGGAGCCGTTAAAGCTTAAACCGCGCGGTTAAACGCCTTCACCGCCAAGACGACAAGGACGCCAAAAAAAACTTTTCATCAAATGCTTTTTCAGAGTTCGGCTTTTAACCATTTTCCCCTTGACGCCTGCCACGGCTTCGCATAACTTGAGTCCTACGGTATCCTGAAGTGCAACTCTCGACGATGAAGGTGGAAATTTTGTTGATTTACGCTCGCGTTTGGCTGACCGGCATCCTGCTGATTTTGTCCTTGGCGCCGGCGTCCGGGGCTTCCGAGGTTCTTCCGGTGACGGTAACGATCCTGCCGCAAAAATACCTGGTGGACCGCATTGGCGGAACTCGGGTTTCGGTGCAGGTGCTGGTACCGCCGGGAAAAAGCCACGAAACCTACGAACCCACGCCGCGGCAGGTGGCGGATTTGGCCCAAGGAAAGATTTTTTTCCGCATCGGCCTGCCTTTGGAAAACGCCCTGCTGCCCAAGCTCCAACGCGCCTCCGGTGCGGTGACGGTGGTGGACATGGGCCAAGGCATCGCCCGGCGTTACTTGGAAAAAGAAAACGCAGCTTTTGAAGCCGCCCATGACCACGCCGCACCCACCACGGTCGGCAGTCCCGACCCCCATTTTTGGCTTTCGCCGGTATTGGCCCAACGCGAGGCGGCCACGGTGCTTTCGGCGCTGGTGGCGCAAGACCCGGCGGGGAAAGCCTATTATGAAGAACGCTGCCAAGCTCTTCTCGCTGATTTGCAGGACCTGCATGTCTATTTGACCCGGGTACTGGCTCCGCTGCGCGGCAGCGTACTTTTCGTTTATCATCCGGCTTACGGCTATTTTGCGGACGCCTATGGGCTCCGCCAATTGGCCGTGGAAATCGAGGGCAAGGAACCCGAACCCCGGCAATTGACCCGTTTCATCAAGTTGGCCAAACAACACCGCGTCCGGGTCATTTTCGTGCAGCCGCAATTTTCCCGGGTGCTCGCCGGAACCATTGCGAAGGAAATGGGAATCGCGACGGCCATTGCCGATCCGCTCGCGGAAGACTGGGCCGATAATCTGCTGCGCGTGACCGGAGTGCTGTGCGGGAAATGAACGGCAACAACGCGAT
>JAAXVQ010000155.1:2372-5701 GCA_013335425.1 Candidatus Firestoneibacteriota bacterium
CCGTGCCGTATGATTATATCCAGAGTCTAAAAACCATGGGTTCGGAAATTGAAAGAAGCTTAAAACCGTAACCGGCGCGACGGCATATAATCCGCACCGCGCAGGCAGTCTGAAGGAGTCCTTATGGCGGAACAACCGGTCATTGCCTTGGACCAGGTCGCTTTTCACTACGAGACCCGGCTGATTTTGGAAAACATCGACCTGACGGTCCACAACGGCGAATTTATCAGCATCATTGGCCCCAACGGCGGCGGCAAGACCACGCTGCTTAAAATCGTCCTGGGATTACTGACGCCCAGCCGCGGGCAAGTGCGTCTCTTCGGACAAGCGCCCATCCAAACCCGCCGCTTCGTGGGTTATGTCCCCCAATTCATTCATTATGACCCTCAATTTCCGGTCACGGTGTCGGACGTGGTGCTCATGGGGCGGCTGGGTGGGCGCTTGGGCGGCGGCTATAACCGCGCGGACCGCGAAGCCGCCCGGCGGGCCCTCGAGGAACTCAAGATCGTTCCGCTCGCCAACCGCCTGTTTTCCCAGCTCTCGGGGGGCCAACGCCAACGGGTGATGATCGCCCGGGCCCTCGCCGGCGAACCCAAGCTGCTTCTGCTGGATGAACCCACGGCCAATGTCGACGCCGAGGGCGAAAACAACCTGTCGCAGATTCTCCGGGAACTCAACAAGCGCATGACGATTTTGCTGGTCTCCCACGACATCAGCTTTGTTTCCACCCTGGTTCAACGGGTGCTCTGCGTCAACCGCAGTCTGGTGCCGCATACACCCGACGAACTTTCCGCCGAAGCCATCCAGGACCTTTACCACAGTCATTTGCAGATCGTGCAGCACTCCACGGAGTGCTTTGAGGAAGGGCATGCGCATGATTGAATTTTTCCAAGCTCTGGCCGATCCGGATCTCTCGTTTCTGCGCTACGCGCTGGCCGTGGGGCTTTTGGCCAGCGTCGCTTTCGGGATCATCGGCACCTTTGTGGTGGCCAAACGCATCAGCAACATAGCCGGCGCCATTTCCCACAGCGTGCTGGGCGGCATCGGCGCCGGGCTGTTTTTGCAAGTCGTGGCGGGGTGGGCGTGGTGTTCTCCCCTGCTGGGGGCCGTGGTCGCGGCCTTGGGTTCGGCGCTGCTCATCGGCTGGGTCTCGCTCTATACCCGCCAACGCGAGGACACCATCATCAGCGCGCTTTGGTCCGTGGGCATGGCCGTGGGTTTGCTGTTCTTGGCCAAGACCCCGGGGTACACCGACCCCATGAGTTATTTGTTCGGCAACATCCTGTTGATTTCCAAATTCGACCTCTGGCTGGTCATGGGGTTAAACGTCCTGGTGGTGGGGCTGGCCTTTTTCTTCTATCACCAATTCTTGGCCGTTTGCTTTGACGAGGAATTCGCGCGTCTCAAAGGCGTGCCCACGCATTTTTTCTATTTGCTGCTGCTGTGCCTGACGGCCTTGACCGTGGTGCTGCTGGTGCGCGTGGTGGGCATTGTCATGGTCATCGCCCTGCTCACCCTGCCTTCGGCCGTGGCCACTTATTTTTCCCGGCGCCTGTGGCAGATGATCATAATGTCCATCCTTTTTTGCATGGCGTTTACCGGCGTCGGCCTGGGCGTAAGCTATGTTTACAACCTCCCCAGCGGACCGACCATTATTTTACTGGCCGCCGGGGTATTTTTGCTTGTGATCGGGTTTCAAAAACTTTTTAAAAAGCAGCACTGATCCGAGACCTAAACCGGGCGGGGCCTTTACCGCCACGCAGTGGTCTTAAACCGAGAGGATGAACACTTATGTCGGAATGCAAGGGCTCCAACCTGGTTTTCATACGGAAAATAGTCCAAGCCGCCGGACCGGAGAAAACGGAAGCGCTGCTGACGAAGCTCTCCTCGGAGGAAAAGTCCGCTTTTCAAAGCGCTCTGCCCTCCGCCTGGGTTTCCACGGTCTTGGTTTCCCGGTTGTTTGAAATCGCAGCCGACATCTTGTTTCCGGGAGACTCCCAAGGCCTGCGCTTGCTGGGCCGGGAGCTGGCCCGGGATCAATTCCGTTCCGGCATTTATCGCGCGTTCTTGCGCCTTTCCACCGTCGCCTTTGTCATCAGCCAAGTGGCCACCATTTGGCAGATTTACCACCGCCAAGGGCGGGCTACCTGCACATGGGAAAAAAACGAGAAAAAATGCGACATTGTGGTGGTGGACTACCCGGAATTTCCCGCGGCATTTCAGGAAGAGGTCGCAGGCTTTCTCTGGGGAATGGCGGAATTAACCGGCGTCAAGAACATCCGCATCCTGCGCGATTCGGCCAACCCGCAAGCTTGGAAATGGACGATTCTTTGGGAATAGCTGGTAATGTCGCTGATTTAAGGTAAAGCGTTTTTTCCCTGGCTGTGCCGATATGTTATGACTTGCACCTTCTCCAACGTGACCAACCCTTCTTCGATCAGCGGATCAATGGTGGGCAGAAACGTTTCAATGCGTTCGGGTTTGTCTACGATTTCAATCACCACCGGCAAATCCTCGGAGAGACGCAAAATCTTGGCGGAGTGTATGCGGCTGTCGGCGCCGAAGCCGAGCACGCCGCGCAGAACCGTAGCCCCGGCCAAACCCTGCTGCCGGGCCATTTCCACGATGACCTCATAGAGCGGTTTCCCGTGATGCTTGTCGCTTTCGCCGATAAAAATCCGCAATAATTTCGCTTCATCCGGCAACTTCATGTTGGCGCCTCCTTAAAATGCGCTGACTGTATTAGGCCTGCGTTCCCGAGTCGGGCACGCTATATCCATTGCCCGACGGTCCGACCTAAAAAGAAACAGGCCAACCCCCCAACGTTTTGCAGCAGAAGATTACTCAGAGCCCAACCCCATTGGGCGTTACGCAACAGGGCGCTGGTTTCCAGCATGAAGGCTGAAAACGTGGTAAACCCGCCCATGAAACCCACCAGGACGATGGCGCGGATCTCGCCGGTAATGCTGATGCGATTTTCCGCCAAAGCCCAAAACACGCCGGCTAAGAGGCTTCCGGCCAGATTGACGGACAAAGTCCCCCAGGGGAATTCCCCGCCCACCCAACGCTGCGCGCCCAAGGAAAGACCGTAGCGCGCCAGCGTCCCGGCAGCTCCGGCCAACGCAATGGCCGCCAATTTCATCCACATAAACTCACTCCTGAAATTATTTCCCACGAGGGCGTTTGACCATACAGGTTAAAAAATCATTGCCCTTTTGAGCATCATAGTATAAAAACTTACGTAAGTCAAAACGCTTGCGCCAAAATCCCGGCCGGCTATTTTTTCGGAGGTTCCATGCGCTGCACCTTATGCAGATCGGAAGAGCGTC
>JAAXVQ010000156.1 GCA_013335425.1 Candidatus Firestoneibacteriota bacterium
AGTTTCCAAAACCATGACGACATCGATTCCCAGATGGCGGTATTCCTTGATTACGCCCATCATAAAGGTGCGCATGCCCACGGCTTTTTTCTTGCCCGCGAGCAAGTGGAATATCCCGAAAGGGAACAAATGCCCGTTCATTTTTTTGACCGCGGGATTCAAGTCCGGCAGGGAAATGGAACAGGCGATAGGCGTGCCGTCTTTTTCCACCATAAAACACACGCGTTCGTCCACCAGGATTTTTAGGGCGCCGGCGATATGCTCGAACTGACGGTCTGAAAAAGGGTAGTGCCCCCAGTTTTCTTTCCAGGCTTCGTTGAAAATCGCTTTCACCTTCTCGATTTCCTCTTTGAGTTTTTTTAGGTTGATGTGCCGCAGGGTCAAACCCGACCGTTTAAGCAGGCGTTCCTTGATTTTAAAAAGTGATTCCTTCACCGGGAAATCCGCTTTGACCAAAAAGGCGATCCAATCGATTTCCTTTTGGTAACCGCATTGTTCCAGTTGCTCCGGGTAATATTTGGGGGTGTAGGTTTCCATGATCACGGGCGTGGCCGGGACCGCGTCCCAGCCTTTGATCATAAAGCCGAGTTCATCGTAGATGGTGAAATTTTCCTGGCCGATGATCTTTTGCATGCCCCGGGCTTTGACCCAGTTTTCAGCCGCCGCGAGCAAGGCGCGGGCGGCTTCGGGATCTTTCAAGCATTCGTAGAATCCGAAAAATCCTTCCCGAACGCCATGGGTTTCATTGTGCCTGCGGTTGATGTGCGCCGTAATGCGCCCCACCGGCTGGGCGTCACGGTACGCCATGAAATAAGCGGCTTCTCCGAATTCAAAAAAGGGGGATTTTTTCTTGTCCAGCAGGTTCAGCGTGTCGCCGATAAGCGGTGGCACCCAGTTCGGGTCGTTCCGGTAAACTTCCCAGGCAAAGGCAATGAACTTTTTTAATTCCGCTCGGGAGCTTATTTCCTGTACGTTGAGCATAGGGTCCCTCCTGGAAAATATGTGTATCTCACTTTCGGCTAAGGGATTCAAACACGATTTTCCCAAACATTGAAGCCAAACCTTTATCCGCAGATGGCGCAGATGTTCGCAGATTTAAGACTTATAGGTAGTTCTTGTTGCGAAAACGCCTTTTTAAATTCCCCTCCCCTTTATCCTCTCCCGCAAGGGGAGAGGAATTTAAAAATAAAAAAAACTTTCCGCAACATAACCAAGGTACAAGGCTTCTGAATCCCTTGAGACTTATCTGCGTCATCTGCGGATAGCCGGTCTTTTGTTGGGTCGAGTATTTGCCTAACTTTATGCCGAAAATTTAAACCTGTCAATGTTTCCCGGGGTTAACTTCCCGTTGACAAAGCCTAAATTCGCATGCCATCATCAGGGCTGTCTGCCGGAGCTTAAATCCGCGTGGAGGTGAATTTTATGAAAACCGTATTGATCACCGGCGCATCTTCTGGCATCGGTTTGGCTACCGCCCAGCTCTTGGCCAAGGAAGGTTTTCGCGTCTTCGGCACCGCCCGCTCTTTGGAAAACCGGCGGGAATTGATCCGCCGATTGCATACCCAGCACGGGGACCGGTTACAGTGGGTGGCCATGGATGTAACGTCGGAAGCTTCGGTTAAAAAGGCTGTGGCGGCCGTGTTGGCCAAAGCCGGAACCATTGATATTTTAATCTGCAACGCGGGCAGCGGGATTTTCGGCAGCATCGAAGAAGTGCCTCTGGACGCCGCTGTTAAGCAGTTTGACATCAATTATTTCGGAACACTCCGCACCCTCAAGGCCGTGCTGCCGGGTTTCCGGGAAAAACGGAGCGGGCGCATCGTGTTGGTGAGTTCCTTGGCCGGGATCGTGACGATTCCTTACCAAGCTCATTATTCCGCCACTAAGTTTGCCATCGAAGCTCTGACCGAAGGCCTGCGCCAGGAATTGCGGGGTTTCGGCATCCAAGCGAGCGCCGTTCGCCCCGGGGACATTGAAACCAATTTCAACGATGTCACACAAAAATTCGTGCCCGAACATTCACCCTATGCCAAGTGGAGCCAACCCTGTTGGGATATAATCGACAAGAACATGAAAGCCGCCCCCCAGCCGCTGTTGGTGGCGAAAAAGATATACAAGATCATCAACACCAAAAAACCCAAAGCCAAGTATACCGCCGCCGATTTCGTAAGCGGCATGTTGCCTTTGTTGACCCCGTTTATGACTTCTAAGATCAAGGAAAAAATCCTGCGAATTTTTTACGGCGTGGATTTTCACTAGGAACAGAACAGCGCAGAGTGCGGGAACCTGTTTAACTTTAAGAGAGAGAAGCAAATACATTAACAATTACTCGGCGCAATGGTTCGCGGAGAGAAATTATCCCCGAAACCGGTTAAAAAATCACCCGTAGGGGTGATTCACGAATCGCCCCTACGGGAGATATCATCGACGAAAGAAAAGGACGGAGACGTGGGTGGGAATTTTCAGGGCTAAACTTAATATTTGAATTAGATTGGTTTGAGCTGGGGCACTGACTCCAGGATGCCCCGCAGTTCCGCGATCTTTCCCAGTATATCCTCCGCTCCGACAATTTCCGTCACCAGCGCCACGCAGGCGGCGCCGTGTTGCCTGACTTCGGCGAGGTTGTGTGCCTTGATGCCGCCGATGGCCACGAACGGCAGGGTGGCGTGGGCGCGCGCGTAAGCCAAGTAGTTCAGGCCTACGGGCGGGCAGACGTCGGTTTTGGTTTGGGTGGCATAGAGCGGGCCCACCCCCAAGTAATCGGCGCCGCTGACTAAGCCGGCCTGAAATTGCTCGGGCGAGTGGGTCGAGAGACCGATGATTTTTTCCGGGCCCAGCAGGGTGCGGACCTGTGGTACGGGCAGGTCGTCTTGCCCCAAGTGTACCCCGTCGGCGTCCACCAGTTGGGCCAAGGCGACGTCGTCGTTGACGATGAACAGGGCGCCAAATCTGCGGGTCAGCGACCGCAGGGTCAGGCATTCTTTGAATTTTTCCATGGCGGTCTTTTCTTTTTCCCGGTATTGAACAATTTTAATCCCGGCTTGGAGCATTTGCCCCACCACGTCTTCGTTGGAACGTCCGTGGGAATATTTTTCTGCGGTAATGCCGTAAAAAGCCTCGGGTAGTTCAAAGTTTTTCATGGCCGCACCCGGGTGGTGGTCATCAGATGGCATGCCAGTCCGTGAAAATCGGCTGATAGCCGGCGGCCCGAACCGCAGCTTGCATTTCGGGGACGTTGCGGGGGTCGGCGATTTCGAATTGACCTATGTTGTTTTCGGGCTGGGTATGGCCGCCCACGGCCGTGCTGGAGCCGGCGGAGAGGCGCGTGATGCCCAGGGGTAGGAGCCGGTCGCGAAAGTCCGCGTTTTCGCGGGTGGACAAGGTCAAGCCCAGACGGGGCATGAACAAACGCGCGGCCAGCAGGTACTGGACAATATCCGTGTCGGAAACGGGTTGGATGTCTGCAAAGGTACCGGCGTGCGGGCGCATGCGGGGTGCGGAAAGGCTCACTTCCAAAGCCGGAAAGCGGGCTTGTAAAAAGTCGGCGTGCAAGCCGGTAAAAAACGCTTCACGCCGCCACACGTCCAAGCCCAGCAGGGCGCCGAGATTGACGGCCCGTATGCCGGCGAGCGCCGCGCGTTCCGGCGCGGCCAGGCGATAGGCGAAATCTTTTTTGGGGCCTTTGAGGTGAACCTGGTCGTATATCCGGGGGTTGTAGGTTTCCTGGTACAGCGTCAGTTGGTCCACGCCGCCGGCAATCAGGCGGGCATAATCCGCCTGGTCGGCTGCATAGATTTCAATGGCAATCGAAAGAAAGTGTTTCTTCAAAACTTGCAGGCAGCCTAAAAGATAAGCAACGTCCGCTTTGCCCGGGGCGTCGCCGGTTAAAATCAGGATGTGGCGGATGCCGGTTTGGGCAATGGCCGCGGCTTCGGTCTCCACTTCGGCCAAGGTCAGTTGCTTGCGGGGGATTTTATTGGCGGCGTTGAAGCCGCAGTAGGTGCAGGTGTTGGTGCAGAAATTGGACAGATACATGGGGGAGTAGAGGAGCACGGTTTTGCCGAAATGTTGCAACGACAGGGCGTGCGCTTTTTGAGCCATGGCTTCCAAAAACGGAACCGCCGCCGGCGAAAGCAGGGCGGCATAATCTTCCGGATTTAAAAACGACTTGCCCAGCGCGGTTTGAACACGTGCGGCGGAAATGCCCTGCCAGAACGCGTTCCAATCCGTGGATTGGTATTTTTCCAACTCAGTCAAGAAGGTCATGGAAAGCAGCTTTCTGCTGAAAATAAATTTTAACCGGAGTTAGCCGTTGTGTAAAAAACCCGTCAGGGGAGACGAGGGTTGCGCTTGCAGATTTTGCGCACCCAAACCCGCCAAGAAGGCTCGGCGGCCGGCGCGGATGGCTTCGGCAAAGGCTTCGGCCATGGAGGCCGGGTCCGGGGACGTGGCTATGGCGGTGTTGAGCAAACACGCGGCCGCGCCCATTTCCATGGCTTCGCACGCGTCCGAAGGTTTGCCCAAACCCGCATCCACAATGACCGGCAGGGAAATTTCGTGCATGATGATTTCCAGCAGTTCGCGGGTTTTCAAGCCCCGGTTGGTGCCGATGGGCGCGCCTAACGGCATCACGGCCGCGGCGCCGGCGTCCGCCAGCTTGCGGGCAACGGCCAAGTCCGGGCTGAAGTAGGGCAAAACCACGAAACCTTCGGCCGCCAAAATGCGGGTGGCCTTGACGGTTTCCTCGCCGTCGGGCAGCAGATACTTGTTGTCGGTGATGACCTCGATTTTTATCCAGCCGTTGCCGCCGGCGGCGCGCGCCAAGCGGGCAATGCGCACGGCCTCGTCGGCGTCCCGCGCTCCGGAGGTGTTGGTCAGCACTTGGACGTTCGGCGGGATATGGGCCAGAACATTGTCCTGCGGGGATTGGGCATGCACGCGGCGCAGGGCCACGGTGATGACCTCGGCCCCGGAGCGCCGTAAAATTTCCGGAATCTGGGCGTCTTGGGCGTATTTGCCGCTGCCGATCATCAACCGGCTGGCAAACACGCGCCCGCCGATGACCAAAGGATCGATGATTTTTTCAGGCATGGGGTTCAACCTCCGCCGACGAAACGCAGGATTTCCAGGGTGTCGTTTTCCGACAGCATGAGATGACCCCACTCGGATTGGGGCACAATGGCGCCGTTGCGTTCAATGACCACGGCTGAGAGAGGGTATCCGCGGGCTTGAAGTAAGTCCGCCAAACTGACGGTACGGTCAAGCGTTTCACGGACCCCATTGATCGTAAGGTTCATGGGGACCACCAGTTTTCTTAAAGGCGTTTATCATACACCAAGCCGGGAAAATAAAAAGCGGAATTTTATCGCGGCAACCTCGGAATTTAAGCGGCGGTTCAGCGCTGATTTTTCCAGACGGCGTTGGCGACTTTGAAACCGCGTTCGGTTTTCACCAGCAGCAGGGTGCCGGCAAACGCGCGCTCGATGCTGCGGATGGCCGTCGTGCCGCTGGTCGCAGTCACGCGCCCCGCGACTTCGAAATAGTAATTGCCCTGGGCATCCTTGGCTTTGAAAACCGGCAGGTCGGCGGAAACGGAAACTTGAGCCGCGTGTTTTTTAAACGCGCTCAGGAGTTTGGGGTCCTGCCAAATCAACTGGTAGGCTTGCTGAAATTCCGGAGTCATTAATTCCAG
>JAAXVQ010000491.1 GCA_013335425.1 Candidatus Firestoneibacteriota bacterium
TCAGCGCCTTCCAGGTCTGCAGCCTCCACGGATGCCAGGCCCTCTCGCAGAGCGTACAGGGTGGCCTGGGTACGGTCTGCCAGGTGGAGCTTGCTGAGGATGTTGCTCAGGTGGGCGCGCACCGTGCCCAGGCTGAGCACCAACTCGTCTGCGATCTGCTTGTTGCTCTTGCCCTGCACCAGCCAGCTCAAGACCTCGAACTCGCGCGGGGTCAAACCCAAACCGGCCGGCGCTCAGCGCCCGGCCGGTTTGGCGAAGGGTTGGCCCAGCAGCCAGTCAGCCAGACAGCGGGCCGGTTGTTCCCAGGAAGGCTCGAGCATCAGGTCATGGGCCATGGGAAAAAAATGCGCGGGCGAACCATGATACAGCGCCTGGCGGCTGACGCTGGCGACGGTAAAAAAACTGTCCTGTTCGGCGCCGATCACCAGGGTCGGTTTGCGGATGGGAGGCATCCGTCGGGACAGGCTGTTGAAGATCAATTGCAGGATCGCCAGTTGCGATTCCACGGAAAATTTTTCCCGATATTTTTCCCTCCGGTTTAAAGGCATTTCCGAAGAAAAAAGGTAGTCTTCCGCCAAAGGCAGCATATCTTTAAAGTTGCGCGTCACCACGGCCGCGGCAAACGCCGGCAGCAACCGGCGGATATTGATGAGGTATTGGAAAAAACTCATGCGCGGCGCCGAGGCCAGAAAAACCGCGCCGGCCGCGTCCTGCGGGTATCGATCCATGTACCGTTGGACCACCACCCCGCCCAGGGAATGCCCGATGAGCACGGGTTCGAAGTTCGGGACCTGCTGTTGCAACCAAGCTCTGACCGCCCGCACGTCCGCCACATAATCGTTCAAATCCCAATGATGGATGCGTTCCTGTCCTTGGCTTTGTCCGTGTCCGCGCAAACTCAGAGCATACGCCCGAAACCCCCGCCGGGCGAAATAGTCGAGAAAATATTCGTCCCAGCACCAAGCGCCGTGAATAATCCCGTGCACGAACAACAAGGGCGGAAGCGCCCGCGGCGAGGCGGGAAGGCGGCTTAAGACTTCCAGAGCCAAGGGGCCGCGCGCGGTCGGGACGGCAACCGTCTGCGTCCGACTGGACTGGGGAACGTGTTTTTGGGGGTGACGCCGGACGGAGACTTTGGGCAAGCGGGAAGATTTTTTTTCCACGTTTCAGTCCTCTTTGGGGTTGGTAGCCTGTCCCGGAACTCGGTTATCCCGTGTCTGGATCTGAAGTTTAAAACCCTAAGCGCGACTTGGCAAGCAGTTATTCCTTTTTTTGGCGGCGGGGTTAAAGGGCGATGAAGGGTTGCTCCGGGTTCCAACCCATTGTATAATATCCTGAAAAATTCATTTCCATCTAGGAGTCTTCGCGTGAGTCGTTTGACGGGTATGCTGAAAAACAAGGTCGCCATTTTGGACGGTTCCACCGGCGTCATGCTGCAACGTCGCGGGATGCCCGCGGGCGTGTGCCCCGAGGTGTTCTGCCTGGAGCATCCCGAAATCATCCAAGCCATTCAAGACGAATATTTTGACGCCGGTTCGGACATTGTTTACACGCCGACCTTCGGCGCCAACCGCGTGAAACTGCATAACTATCAGTTGGAAAGTCAGGTTTCGGATTTTAACCGGCGGTTGGCCGACTTGTCCCTCAAGGTTGCGCACGCCCGCCAAGGGCTGGCGGCGGGCAACGTGAGTACGACCGGTTTGTTCTTCGCGCCCTTCGGCGAGACCGCCTTTGAACAAGGCATTGAAATTTTTTCCGAACAGATTAAAGCCTTGGCCTCCGCGGGCGTGGAC
>JAAXVQ010000492.1 GCA_013335425.1 Candidatus Firestoneibacteriota bacterium
GAAATTGCTGGATAATCCCGAGATGATCAGTTTTGCCGGCGGGTTGCCGAACCCCGCGGCATTTCCCATTGAGCCGCTGAAGTCCGTGGTCGCGCACGTCATGGCGGAGCACGCCCGCGAAGCGCTGCAATACGGCGTCACTGAGGGGCACCAGCCCCTGCGCGCCGCGATTGCCAAGGGCATGGGGGAAGTTTACGGCGCGCCTCAGAACCGTGACAACATCCTGGTCACCACCGGGTCGCAACAGGCCATGAATTTGTTGGCGCAGGTGTTGCTGAATCCCGGCGATCTGGTTTTGGTCGAAAATCCGACCTATCTGGGCGCGCTGCAATCCTTTCAGGCCTGTCGGGCGCGCGTGGCGTCCGTGCCCATGGATGCCGACGGATTGCGTCCGGATGCCTTGGAAGAGATGCTCCAGGCGCTGCATCTTCGTGGGGAACGCCCCAAGTTTTTATACCTGATCCCCACGTTTCAAAATCCGACCGGAGTAACGCTAAGCCGGGAACGGCGTCACCAACTCTACACGCTGCTGCAGGCGTATGATCTGCTTTTAATTGAAGATGATCCTTACGGGTTGCTGCGCTTTGAAGGCGAACCCGTGTCCCTGATCAAGAGTCTGGACCATGAGGACCGGGTGGTTTACTTGGGGTCGTTCTCAAAAATCCTGGCGCCGGGGTTTAGAACCGGCTGGCTGGCGGCGCCAGCCGAAATCACCAACCGCGTGAGCATTGCCAAACAAGCCCAGGATTTGTGTTCGAACACGTTTGCGCAATATTGCGTGTTTGAAGCCCTGCACCATGACATTTTATTTCCGCATGTGCAGAAGATCATCGCGCTTTATCGGGAGAAACGGGATCGGATGCTCACGGCGTTGGAAAAGTATTTTCCCTCGGGCGTGACCTGGACGCACCCCCAGGGAGGCATGTTTATTTGGGTGACGCTCCCGCCCGCTTTGAAAGCTTTGGAATTGCTGAAGTTCGCGCTGGCCGAAAACGTAGCCTATGTAAACGGTGAGCCGTTTTTCGCCAACGGCGGCGGTGAAAATCATTTTCGGTTAAATTACAGTTATGCCCGGGACGAAGACATCGACGAGGGCATCGCGCGTTTAGGCCGCGTCATCACCCGCGCAATGATATAATGATAAACGACAAATTTTAAACGTAGGGGCCGGCTTCCACGCCGGCCCGCAAACGGCAAACGGCCGGCCCGTAAACAATCGTTTCGAAAACGGCGGTTTTTACCCGCCCGGAGGCAATACATGAACAAACATTCACAATTTACGGATCGGGCCGGGGTCAAGGTCATGGCCGGGCGCGGCGGGAACGGGTCTTCGCACTTTCGCCGGGAAAAATGGGTTCCCCTGGGCGGTCCCGACGGCGGGGACGGCGGGCGCGGCGGACACGTGATTTTTCGCGCCGATCCCAACCTCAATACCCTGGTCGATTTCCGCTTCCAGCGCATTCACCGCGCCGAGTCCGGCCACAAGGGGATGGGCAAGGACATGCGCGGGCGCGGCGGGCGCGATCTCCTGGTGCGGGTGCCGGTGGGGACCCGGGTCTTCGATCAGGAAACATCGGAACTGGTGGGTGAACTGCTGACCAACGGTCAGCGCCTCGAACTTGACCGGCGACTGGCGGAGAAGATGAGGAAGTCCGGCATCGAGGTGATCCAGGGAGACGCCCTGCAGGTGGAACTCCCTGACTTCGACATCTGCGTGAGCAATCTTCCTTATCAGATATCTTCTGGCATCACAATGAGGCTGCTGGACAAGGGATTCAAAAAGGCGGTCCTCA
>JAAXVQ010000157.1 GCA_013335425.1 Candidatus Firestoneibacteriota bacterium
AAGAGATCATCTTGATCAATTTGCTCCTCTTGGGCTTATGCCATGCGGACATGGACAAAAGCCGAGCCGGATCATATTCGCCCGCGATTTTTAGAATATTAGATTTATCCATAGTAATCTCCTGTTTAAGCCCTCTATATCTTGCCATAAATATACCATATGAATTTCTAAATTTCAAATATCGCCGTTTTTAATGACCAATAACTATTGTTTAAATATGGCCATGGTTTATTTTGAAACATATCTTTAATTTACTTTTTTAAATAAATTGTTATATTTTAAGGAGTTTTTAAAAGAATTATTAAAAGTAACGCTTTACAGGAAAACAGGATAGGGAAGTTATTACGATATTTATTTTAATAATATTTTTTAAAAAAAATATAAATATCAAGATATGTTTTATCAGACGGGTTGAGAAACCGTCAACGCGCCCAATTTAATTCAAGAAAATTAGTCAGAAACCTCGCTGCCCGGTTTCGCAGGCTTTAACCTAAAATCACTTCCACGTTATGTGTCCCGTTGTCGTTGAAAATAGGAATAATCCGATTGGTCAGCTTTTGACCATCAACCGTCACCGTTTTAACGCCGCGGCTGACATGAGCCGGATTTTTAACGGCAATTTGGTAATGGGCTCCCCGATAAATGCGTTGAACCGTGAAGCCTTCCCAATCGGCGGGAATGCACGGATCGATCTGCAACCCCTGATAGGTAGGCTGAATGCCTAAAATATACTTCGTGCTTGCCTGGTACATCCACGAGGCCGTGCCCGAAAGCCAACTGTTGCGCGCCAAGCCAAATTGCGGATGTTCGTCCCCTAAAATATTCTGGGGATAACTGTAGGGCTCACATTCAAAAACATCCAAGCGGTCATTTTTCGTGGCCGGATTGATTTGGTTGTAGTACTGGAACGCCCGTTCGCCGTTGCCCACCTTGGTTTCCGCGATAATGACCCAGGGATTGGTATGTAAAAAGATACCGCCGTTTTCTTTCGCCCCCGGGGGATAAGTGGAGATCCCGCCGATATTCGGGTCAAATCCGTCAAATCCCGGAGCGCTCAGTTTCATGCCGTTGGCAGTGTTGAGATGCCGGTTTACGCTCTCCAGGGATTTTTTCGCACGATCATCGGGCGCAAAACCGGAAAGCACCGCCCATGATTGGGAATTGATGTAAATTTTGCCTTTTTCATTCGCCTGTGAACCGAGGGGTTTGCCGTCATGGTCAAAATAGCGGATATACCATTCTCCGTCCCAGGCCGCCTCGTTAAACGCCCGCTTCATGGCTGCATAATAGCCCCGATATTGCTCGGCCTGGGCCGGCTCACCCAAAAACTCCTGCAAGGCGATCATTTCCTGCAAAGCCCAGCCGTACAAATTGGCGTTAAAGCTTGATTCCGCGCCCGTGGCCAGGTTCACGGTGTCGTTCCAGTCTGCAAATCCCAGCAGAGGCAGCCCATGCCGGCCGACATTGAGGCGGCTGAAGTCCAAGGAACGACGCATATGTTCCAGCACGCTTCCGCTCTCTTCAGGCAGGCCTTGCTGATTTTTTTCATAGAACGGCACTATTTCCTTGAGGAAATCCACGTTGCCGGTTTCTTTGACATACGCCGTGATGGCCAGAACGCACCACAAATGATCATCGCCGTAATAATGCGGCCGGTCTTCGCGCTCTTCGGAGTCGCCCACCGTGGCCACCATGCTCATGGGGTTAAATTGATGCATGGACGAACCGTCGCGTTTTTGGATCATAAGGATTTTCCTGATCAGTTCCCGGCCGTCTTCGGGGATATGTCCCAGCACGCCCATCACGTCCTGCAAACTGTCGCGCGTCCCGATCCCGCGCGACGATCCCAAACCCAACTGGTACAACGACAAATAGCGCGACCAGTTCTTGGTGATGTAGCATTGCCGGGGGTTGTGCACGTTGAGCATGACGTTCATGTTTTCGTCCGGTGTTTCCACCTGAAAATGCGACAAATACTTCTCCCAAAACGCTTTGAGTTCCGCCAAGGCCCGGTCCACCTGCGCTTCCTCACGAAAGCGCTGGATCCCCGGCATGGCCTTGGCCAAGCTCTCTTCCTTGCCCAATTGGGTGATCAGGCGCTGCGTTTCCCGGGGTTGAACCGTTCCGAGATGGTGCAGCAGCACCCCCAAGTTATCTCCGCGCAAGGCTTCGTGGTTTTCCAATTCGGGTTGCAGCAGCGCCAGCGGTTGCTTCCAAGTCCCGTATTCATTACGCCCCAAAAACCGTTTGCGGTCCGATTCAAAGGAAGAAACCGGCCGGTTGGAGGTAAAATAGTTGATCGAAAAATCACGGCACATAAACGCATACTGGCTCAAAACCTTATGCCCGGTGCTTTCCGGGTAAACTTTGCTCTGCATGGTTTGCGGAACCCAATCCGCGTTGGTAAACTGTTTCAAGGCGTCAAAATGCGTGTACTCCACCACCGGAATCAGGTCGATCTCGCGCGCTTCGTCCGCCAAGTTGGTGACGCGGATATCGCGGAGCATGACGCTGCCGCCTTTGGGTATAAAAACCGTGATGTCGCAGCGGATGCCGTAAAACTCCGTCACAAAACGGGAGTACCCGAGGCCGATGTGACACTCAAAACGATCGTAGGCGTCCAAGGTAGGCACATAATAAGGCGAGAAGATCCGGTAACGCCCGTCTTTGTCCTTGAACCGGACATAGAGCGTTTCCCCTTTAAAATCCGAGGCCGGCAATTGCGGGATATATTTGACCATGCGGTTTAAAGCCGGATCGCCTTTGCAGATCAGCGACCCGCCCGTGTGATCGACGATGCCGCCGAAGGAAAGTTCTCCGACATAGTTCACCCATTTTACCGGCGTTTCCGGGTTGGTAATAACATACTCCCGAGTGGCATTGTCAAAATATCCGTATGACATGGCGCGCAGACCTCCTCAAAATTCAACCTGGATCAAAACCCAAAAAAGATACCACAGACCGGGGGAAAAGTCATTCTTTTCGACGCGCTCCAAGAGTTGTGCCCACAAAGCCGGCGGAGAGGTTTGGCGGCACTTGAACGCGAAATCGTTTTTGTATTATGGCCATGGGGAAAAATGCGAAAAAACAAGTTGAAGCCGGGCACACAGCGACAAACACTCTAGGGGCTTATCCCTGACTTGAACAAGCCTGAAAAAACATCACGCTAAACGCAAACCAAGCGGGCAAAAAAACGCCTAAGGTTTCAGATCAGCGTTCCCAAACGGGAAATCCGTTTATGGCTTGACCGCCGAACCGGTGTTACCCTGACTGGAAGGGTTTACGTTCTTAGACTTCGACGCGCCTTGAGTCGAAACCAAAACCCGTAAGTACATCACCCCCGTCACGTTTTGATTTTCCACTTCCGGGGTAACAGAAATAAAAAACTCATATTTTTTACCGGCGTATTTGGGATCAGCCGGAAACTCCACAGTCATGGGAAAATCTCGTTTAGCGTTGGCGGGTACCGCCAGTGAGCCTGAAGGAAATTTAAGAAATTTGGCATCCGGGCTGAATTCATACTCCGGCATAAGGTTGAACATTTCGGAATCAGGTAAAACGCTTTCCAGAATAGCCACAATTTCGCTGTCATTGGAATTAACGAGTTGTACCGGCTTCCCGTCCAAGTTTTTAACTTCCGTTTCTTTACCCAACACCACATCGTCCAAATACACTACGTCCGGAATCATTTTGAAATTCAATTTCAATTGCTTGGACTTCGTCACACGCAAGGCATCCTGCACCGGTGCGGTGCTGAAAAGAATTTTGCTGGTTACCGCAAAAGCCACATTAATGCCGCCTTCCGTGTGGACTTCTGCGGTTTCGATGCAAACCTGATATTTTTTTCCCAAATATTTTTTTTGATTGGGAATGATAAGTTTGATGCTGGTTTTAAAAGTCCCCTTGGCCGCCACCGTAAACCGGGTATCCTTGACCACGACCCATTTGACATCCGGGATGGGCTCAAACCCCGAACGCAATTGATTTTTCAGGGGCTTTAAAACTTCGATTTTCATATCAATGACTTTGTTTTGACCGTTCCCCAGGGTAAAGGGCATATTGGTCAGTTCGGAAAGGTCATAGGTATTGCCAATGCGCAAATTTTCAAAAAAAACTTCAGCATAGTTGGAACTTAACGCCCAGAACGAAGGAACCAGGCTCAGTAGAAACAACCCGCTTAAAAACAATCGGCTGATATTTTTTTTGATTTGATCGGCTTGTACCATGATGACCGCCCGTTTGTAAAATTTAAGAGCGGTCTCCCTGCGGAAAGCCAACCACCCGGCCGCAAGGAGACCGCCTCGAAAACAACTAACTCAAAATTATAGCGCGTGCACGGTTACGTTGATCGCCATCGGATAAGTGAAGGTGCCGCTGGTCGGGGCATCAAAGCTCATCCGCAAGCAACGGGTGCCGAGGTACTCTGCACCCGGCGCTGCCGTGGGGATATTGTAACCTTTCACACCCAACTGGGGTTGAGCGTCAATGCCATACACGGTATTGGTAGCCGTGGTCAAGCCAATCTGGAACACGTCGGTCGCGTCAAAGTTCGCGGCTGACAAGGTCCAGAAATCAATGCCCGCATAGCCGGTTCCCGTATTGCCCGTGTTTGCCTGCCACGCAGCTTCGGTCCCAAAGTAGTTGGTGAACACGCCGGCGAGCCGGTACTGATTAGGCCCTGTGGCGGTAACTCCGGGAGTGCCGCCCAGCAAAGCCGTCCAATACTGAGTGCTTCCGCCCACTGAGTTTGCGCCTGCATCTTGCAGAACCTGTAGGGCAATGGTGTTGGAACCGCGGTTGATGATGTTGATGTAGGGTTCATTGGCATCCGTGCCTTTGCCTTGGGAAACTTTGTTGGCGCCGGCTCCGACCACGCCGAAATCCATAGCCGCGGCGACGTTGGCATTGCCTTCAATGTTCACGGTGTCCGCAACTACGAAAACGTGAATCGGAAACACAATGGTCGTAACAGGCGCGGCCATGGCCATGTTTGCGGCCATGGCGCTGACTGCGACTGCTGCAATAGCAAGTAAAAGATTTTTCTTCATTGCACCATCTCCTTAAATTTTTATGGTTTGTTCCCGTACTGGTCCTGCTCAAGCAACTGCTCTCCCACCCCCTTCGCCATAGTGGTTAAGTACATGCGTTTAACTAAAAAGATGTCGGCAATTATTAGACGTTCCCAAGTCGGAAAAGGTTACATAAAAAAACGCATGTCTGCTTATTTCCGGTTATTTATGATCAAGCCCTCCAAAAACTGCAGGTTTCCATAACTATATCACACCTCAACTATATCACACCTCGGAAGTCTCCGCCAATGAGGTGGAAACGTTTCCTAAAAAACCCTAAAAACGTTTAAAATAAAAGCCTATTTCCCGGAACTTGGTTTCTTCTCGGTCTCGGCCGGTTTTACGCCGCCCGTGCGGACATAGAGCCGCAGATGACGCCGGCCGGCAACTTGCGACCCGGCGTTGCCCGCGGAAACCAAAAATAAATATTTTTTATTGTTATATTCCGGCTTATCGGGGATTTCCAGCCACATTTTAAAATTTTCTTTGGATTTCCCCGGCACGGTAATTTGACTTTTTTCGAAACTCAGAAACGCGGGGTCAGGGCAAGGTTCAAATTGCTCGTCTTTGACATTCACCGTGCCGGGCGCCAAACTCGACAGGCCGA
>JAAXVQ010000493.1 GCA_013335425.1 Candidatus Firestoneibacteriota bacterium
ATTACGAAGGCGGATTGTTCATTACCTCCGTTGAAAACCGAAAGTATTGGTCGGCACCTTTCCCGTAGGGGCGATTCACGAATCGCCCCATGGAGGTTTTGAATTATTTTACGTGTTTTTTCTCCAGATATCGTTCCGCCACGACCGCAGCCACGGCACCTTCCCCGGCCGCTACCACGATTTGCTTGGAATAATTCACCCGACAATCTCCGGCTGCGAAAACCCCCGGAACAGAAGTGGCAAAATCCGTCGTGGTTACGATATACCCGGCAGGATCAAGCGTAAGCACTTCCCGAAAGGCTTCAGTTTGTGGGGTCAATCCCACAAAAATAAAAACCCCTTTGACGTCCAACTCACGACAGGCCTGACCGCCGCGTTCTTCCACCAATAAGCCGGAAACCGTTTCCGAACCATGGATTTCACGCGGGGTATAGGGGGTGACCACTTCGACTTGCGGATGCTGCAAAATGCCCTGTACGCAGCGATCGGCCCGAAACTCGGTGCGCCGATGTACCAGGTAAATCTTCGAGGCAAAACGCAGTAAAAATTCAGCTTCTTCCAAAGCCGTATTGCCGCCGCCGATCACGGCCAAGGGCTGCCCTTTGAAAAACGCTCCGTCGCAGGTCGCACAGTAGGAAACGCCCCGGCCGCGGAGTTCAAGTTCCCCGGGAATGCCCAAACGCCGGGGTGTGGCTCCCGTTGCTATGATGACCGCATGGGCTGAAAGAAAACCTTCGGTGGTACGGACCGTATGCAGTTCACCGGGTTCCAGTCCGAGTGCTTGACCGCTGACAAAATGAACCCCGAACCCCCGTACCTGATCGTGCAAACGCGCCATTAAGTCCGCGCCATTGACTTGGGGCACGCCCGGGTAGTTGTCCACGCGCCAGGTGGTGGCCGCCTGCCCTCCGGGTCCCAACTGTTCCAGGACCGTAACCTTGCGTCCGGCGCGAGCCGCATAAAGCGCCGCGGTGAGTCCGGCTGGTCCGGCACCAATGATCAGTACATCGGCCACTGCCGGCGGGGTGGATTTTGACTTCTCGAGATTATCCAAGAATTTCCTCGGCTATTGCGACGATCTGGGACTTGGTGCAGGCCCCGATGATCTGGTTCACCAATTGTCCATTTTTAAAGAAAAGCAGCGAGGGAATAGAACGAATGGCGAAACGGCTGGCAGTGTTGTGGTTGGCGTCCACATCCAATTTGACCGCCTTCATGCGTCCGGCGAAATCCCGCGAAAACTCCTCCACCGCCGGCGCGATCATGCGGCAAGGGCCGCACCAAGCGGCCCAAAAATCAACCAGCACCGGCTGCTTGCTTTTAAGGACTTCCGCCTCAAAGGTTTGGTCATTGACTTCCAGCATAACACCGCCTCCCCCGGGAACACGACCCGCCCTGAGCCTTAATTTAGGCCAAATCCGAGCTTACGTCAAATGGGATAATTTGAATCTTTCGTGCACGGCGCGTACCGCGTCTTCCACGCGGTCCTCGGCCACGATGCAGGAAATCTTGATTTCAGAGGTCGAAATCATTTCTATGTTGATGCCCTCATCGGCCAACGCGCCGAACATTTCAGCCGCCACCCCGGAGTGCGTGCGCATGCCCACGCCCACCACGCTGACTTTGCCCACATGCTCGTCGGCCAAAAAGCCCTTGGCCCCGATGTCCTGCACCAGCTTCTCGACAATGCCGCGGGCCCGCGGCAGGTCGGTTTTGGAAATGGTGAAAGAAATGTTGGTCGTGCCGTCTTCGGAAACGTCCTGAACGATGACGTCCAAGTTCAAATCCT
>JAAXVQ010000494.1 GCA_013335425.1 Candidatus Firestoneibacteriota bacterium
CGTGGGGGCGATCGCGGCGGAAACGGCGCTTTTTCGGGGGCCGGCAATGGGTTCGGCGTTGGCGGCTTTTACCCGTCAGATGTTTTTCAATCACCTATGGGTGAGTTTGGGCGAGGGGCTTGTCACGGCAGGCGTCATGGCCGCGGTTGCCCGGGCAGGGGAAAAGCGCAGTGGGTTGGCACCGGCCTGGATGACGGGCGCGGTCTTGACGGGTTTGGGAATGGCTTTGGTTTCTCCCTGGTTGACTTCGTCGCAGCCCGATGGTTATCAGGCGGCGCTGCGTTCCAGCGGTCTGGAGCAGAAGCTGGCCGAAACTCGGGAGTAAGCAGCCGCCTGCACCCGGATTAGCGCTCATTATTGACGTCCCCAGGGCCGTTACTGGAATTGATGAGGTTTACGTTTAAATCCGGGGAAAAGGAGTGGCCATGGAAAACAGCGAACCGTCCCTCGCGCCGCCGGCTGTGGCCGCTGAACGCCGTTTACATCCGCGGCGGTTGTTGAGCCTGGAAGCCCAATGCTTGATCCTGAAACCGGATGCGCTCAACGCGCCCTTGGCGCAAAGCACGCGCAACTTGGGAACGCGCGGCGCGGGCTTGATCAGCGACCGGGCGTTGGACCGCGGGTTGATGCTCATGCTGACCCTGTTTCTGCCGCCGGCCGCAAAACGGAAAATCATGCATCCGGAAGAAATTTGCCCGGCGATCGAATGTCAGAAAGTCGCGATTTTGTCCCGCGTGGTTTGGTGCCTGCCCTGGAAGGGACAACACCGCTACGGGGTTCAGTTCCTGGATCTGGAACGCGACCAACGCGCGCGGTTTAAAGCCTATCTCCTGGACCTGGAACTCGATCACCAGGGCTCGCCCTGGTATGTTTAAAATCCAGTTTTGAAAATCTCCCCAAAAAACGGTCTGCCTGTTCTTTTCTCCACTTATCACGATCAAATTCGGTTATGGTTTGTCTTGAAAAAAAAGTCAGGGGGAAAACATGCCCGCCTAGCACCGCTTTTAATTCTCAACTCCTGCGCTCTGCAAGACACGGTTGGTCTAATGGCTGGACGCGCGTGACCGCCAATACGGATGGCTTGATCGAGCGCCCAGCGAGGCACAGACGCCGCTAGGGCCGTTTTCCCCCTGACTTTTTTTTCAAGACAAACCATAACCGTCACTCCTTAAACCACAGCTTGTTTCCCCACCCGCTTGACATGCTTACCGCTTTATGGCAGGATGCATGACCCTGCGAACCGCAGGTTCCATTCCAGTCTAGCGAGGTTGTATGAATCCCCAGCATGCCATTGCCATTGCCCAAGAATTGAACATTCAAGTGATGCAGGTAGTCAACACCTTGGCGCTTTTGGCCGAAGGCGGGACCGTGCCCTTTATTGCCCGCTACCGTAAGGAAGCCACCGGCACCTTGGACGAAGTGGCGGTTACGCAGATCCGCGACCGGGCCGAACAGATGTTGGAGTTGGACAAGCGCCGCGAAGCGGTGCTGGCGTCTCTCAAGGAATTGGGGAAATTGACCCCGGAGCTGGAAAAGGCCGTTCAAGCGGCGCCGACTATGGCTGTGCTGGAAGACGTGTATTTGCCTTATCGCCCCAAGCGAAAAACGCGGGCTTCGATCGCGCGGGAAAAAGGCCTGGAGCCTCTGGCGCTGGATTTGCTCAAACAGGAAAACGGTGATCCGCTGACTTGGGCCGCGCCTTATGTGGACAGCGGCAAACAGGTGGCCACGGCCGAAGACGCTTTGGCCGGCGCGCGGGATATTTTAGCCGAAATGGCGAATGAAA
>JAAXVQ010000495.1 GCA_013335425.1 Candidatus Firestoneibacteriota bacterium
TGCGTTGGGGCGCTGCGCCCCAAGCGGCGCTTCCGGTCCAGAGGAACACCGGTAGCAGAAGCGCCGAAAGCAATCTCATGGGACCGTCACCGGGGTTTGTTTCAAGTAAGCTTCGATAAAGGGGTCCAGGTCTCCGTCCATGACCCGCTGGACGTCCCCAACTTCTTTTTCCGTACGATGATCCTTGATCAGGCAATAGGGTTGAAAAACATAGGAACGAATTTGACTGCCGAAGGCAATGTCTTTTTTCTCGCCGTATAACTGTTTGGTCTTGGCCGCCTGTTCGGCTTGGGCGCGCATGTATAAGCGGGCTTTCATAACCTTGAGGGCATTGGCGCGGTTTTTAATCTGTGAACGGTCATTTTGACATTGGACCACGATTCCCGTGGGCAAATGGGTCATGCGTACGGCAGATTCGGTTTTGTTGACATGCTGCCCGCCGGCGCCGGAAGCGCGGAAGACGTCGATCTTCAGATCCTCGTCCCGCACTTCGATTTCAATTTCATCTTCGATATCCGGTACAACGTCAATTGAAGCAAAGGAAGTATGGCGGCGTTTGTTGGCATCGAAAGGCGAAATGCGCACCAGACGATGAACGCCGCTTTCCGAACGGAGCAATCCGTATACATAGTCGCCTTCCAAGCTGAAGGTGACGTTTTTAATGCCGGCTTCATCCCCGTTTTGGTAATCCATCAGCGTGATTTTGAATTTGTGGTTTTCAGCCCACCGGGAATACATGCGGAAAAGCATTTCCGCCCAATCTTGGGATTCGGTTCCCCCGGCACCAGGGTGAATGGAGACAATCGCCGCATCCCGGTCATTGGGGCCCGAGAGCATGAAGCGGAATTCAAATTCATCGATTTCGCGGGAGAGTTTGGCGGCTCCTTGGTCAAAGTCACGACGCAATTCCGGATCGGGTTCGGCTGAGTCAAGCAATTCGGCCGCAGCTTGCAGATCTGCCCATTCTTTTTTAAGTTCGAGATAAAAAGCCGAATCCTTGCGCAGGCGCGCGAGTTCGGCGTTGAGACCCTTGGCGTGTCCCGGATCGTTCCAGGCATCCGCCTGCGAGAGCTGGGCTTCGAGCTCGGTCAGGCGGTGTTGTTTTTTTTCCAAGTCAAAGGTACCCCCTCATCTTCTCGAGGCGAGAAGATAAGGTTGAAATGATTTCAGCGTACAAGCCAACACCTCCAAAAATGTCCGGACGAACTTGCCGGCCGGACAGGGTTCATTTTTCTTGGAATTCAACGGGCAAAGGGGAAAAAGGTAAAACCACAAACAAGGCCGGAGGTGCAGCTTCGAACGCGGGCAGCACGGTGACAGGACGTAAAACGCTGTATTGAATAAGGATTTTGTCAGACATTTGTACGATGTCGTTTAATTGCAGGCGATATCCCGCCGCTTCGGTGGGGTTTAAAAAGACAGCTGCCAGCATTTGTTTTTCCCAATCCAATTCTGTGAACAAAGGTTTGGTTTGTTGGGATTTGGCCAGTAATGCTTGTAACTCCAGCGAGGAACGCGCGACCGAGGTTTCCGAGCGCTGTTGCGCGGGGAGCGCTGAGGTTAAACGCGCCAACAGCGAGGCGTCCTCGGAATTTTCCAGATTGACGGCGCCGGTTTGCGGTAACGTATAGGCGGGGACAAATTGTGCGCCGGGAGTAAAAGCGGCGTCTTGTAAAAGCGCCTGGGGGGTTACGGGAGCCGATGTCGGAGCCGAAGGGACAACCGCCGAGGAAGCCATCATCGATTTCTCTTCCACAGTATGTGAACTCATTTCCGGCAG
>JAAXVQ010000158.1 GCA_013335425.1 Candidatus Firestoneibacteriota bacterium
TGGCCGAAGCACCCGACCGGCGCGCCTTCCTGTCCGCCCTCGGTGCGTCCGCGATCGTCCCGGCGGTCGCTCCGGGGATCGCCCCGGCGGTCGCCCGCTGCCGCCTGATCCCCATCGGCTCCAATTTGCCGGCGGTCGGCAAAAGCTATAACCGCGCCGATTTTCGCCGGAAGCTGGGTTATCAGGAGAAAGACTTTGTGGTGGGCTTTTTCGGTTTCGCCAACGCGCCCAAGGGCTTGGAAACCCTGCTGGCGGCCCTGCGGCAGTTGAAGGCTTCTTTTCCCGGGCTGCGCTTGCTGCTGCTCTCGCAGCTCTCGGATTCGATCGGGTATCAGCGCCGCCTAAAACACGACTTGAAAGTTACCGGCCTGGCCGACATCACCCTCAACCCCGAGTACACGGAACCGCGCCTGGCCGCGGAAATGCTGGCCGCGGCCGATTGCGCCGTGCTGCCTTTTATCGACGGTGTTTCCGTGAAACGCGGAAGTCTCATGGCCTGCTTGGCGCAGGGACTGCCCGTGGTCACCACCACGCCGGTGCGCGGGGAAGTGGACGAATTCCAAGACGGGGTCAACATGCGTTTGGTTCCGCCCCGGGATGTCAAAGCCCTGACCAACGCCGTTCGGGAATTGGTGCAGGACGCGGACCTGCGCGCGCGCCTGGCCCTGGGGGCTTGGGATTTGGCGCGCCGCTTTTCCTGGGAAGACATTGCCCGGCGTCAACTGGCTCTGTTCGAAGAAGTCTTGGAGGAAAACCGGTGAAACGCTGGATCGACCCCATGCAATCCGAAATTGCGCTCATCGACCCCGCGGGTTTTTCCCAAGCTTTGAAGCGCCGCCGTCCGGGGCGCAAGCTCTTTCCGCACATGGGACTGGGTTATGTGGCCGCGGCCCTGGAGCGCAACGGCGAACGCGTACAGGTCTTGGACGCCGGGGTGGCCACCCACCGGGAGCTGCAACGCTTCCTTTCCCAGAGCGTCAAGCTCTGCGGCATCACCGCCGTGAGCTTCACGTTTCGCGAGGCGTTGATCGCGGCCCGCGCCGTGAAGCAGCGCCACCCTGGGGTTCCCGTGATCCTCGGCGGGCCGCATGTGTCCATTGATCCGGTCGGCTGCCTGGACGATGCGGCCGTGGATTATGCCCTGCAGGGCGAGGGAGAAGAGGTCTTGATCGATTTTCTGGAAGTGCTCAAGCGCAGCCCCAACCCGGCGCCGGAGGTGCTCGCCAGCATCCCCGGGTTGGTGTACCGGGACGGCCGGCGCATCTGCGTGCAGCCGCCCGCGCCGCGCCTGCAGGCGTTGGACGAATTGCCGTACCCGGCCTGGCACCTGTTTGCCATGGAGCGCTACCAACAGCACCCGGTGCTGACGAGCCGCGGCTGCCCCATGGATTGCGCGTTTTGCGCCGTGGACGCGATTTGGGGGCGTTCCTGGGTGCACCGCGACCCGGCGCAGGTGGTCTCCGAGATCGCCTGGCTGGTCAAGCAGTGGGGGAAAAAACTCATCCACATCAACGACGACAACCTCACCATGAACATCCGACACGTCGAGGGGTTTTGCGACGCACTGCTGGAGCAGCGCCTCGAGGTCGACTGGGTGGCGCAGGGCGTGCGGGCGGACGCTTTGACGCCGGAACTGCTGCGCAAAATGCGCCGGGCCGGGTGTCACCGCGTTTCGCTGGGCATCGAGTCCGTGGCTCCGGAAGTGCTGGAGGCCATCGGCAAGAAAGAGACCGTGGAGGAAATCGCGCGGGCCGTGCGTCTGTGCCGCGAGGCCGGCATTCAGGTTTTAGGCATGTTCATGGTGGGCAACCCCGGGGACCGCGAGGAAACCGTGGCCGCCTCGATCCGTTTCGCCAAGGAGAGCGGCATCGACCTGCCGGCGTTTTACATGGCCATTCCCTACCCGAAAACGCGCCTATGGGAGCACGCCCGCACCGAGGGGCATTTCTTAAACGACGATTACCTGGCGTTCACCCACATGAGTACGGAGCCGGTTTTTGAGACGCCCGCGTTCCCGGCGGAAGCCCGGCGCCGCGCGTATGCCCAAGCCGCCAAGTTCTGCCGCCGCCAATACCGGCGTTACCACTTGACGTTCTGGTGGCCCGGGCGGTTGTTGCGGCGGAACCGGTACGAATTAATTTTAGAATTGAGTCTCTACGGGAAAGTCCTGCTCTGGCCTTTTAAGGCGCTCTGGCGCCGAATGGCCGCAGCGGGCGAGAGGGGGTAGGGGCGCATGGGCAAATGGGTATTGCTGGACGGGCGGCCGGCGCAGGGCAAACGCCGGGGCATGGGCGTCTACGTCACGCGTTTGGTGGAGTCATTGGCCAAACTGCCGGACGCTCCGGCCATCAAGGTGGCCCTGGACAAAAACGCCGGCGCTGATCCCTGGGCTCCGGAATTGGCGGTGGAACGCCTCTGGGACGGCGCGGCGAATGCGCCCCGCTGGGAACAGTCCGTGCTCCCGGCGCTGGCTGAAAAAAACGGAGCCGCGTTGGTGCACCACACGGCCAACACCGCGGCTTGGAAAAGCCGGGTGCCCTGTGTGGTGACCGTGCACGACGCCATTTTTCTGCGCAGCCTCTTTTCGATTTCCGACCGCTGGTACCCCCGCCAGGTGGCGGCTTACCTGTATTACCGCTTCGGCGTGGGGCGCGGGGCGCGGCGGGCGCGGCTGGTTTTAACCGATTCGAATTACTCGCGCGAGGAGTTGATCCGCAAGCTGAACCTCGACCCGGTCCGCGTGCGCGCCATACACCTGGCCGAACCCTTTGAGGCCGCCGCTCTGCCCGAGAACGAACTCGACGAGGTGCTGGGCGGCTTGGGCGTCCGGCGTCCCTATGTGCTGGGCTTGGGCGCCATCGACCGGCGCAAGAACACGGCCAATTTGGTCCGCGCTTATGCCCGCCTGCCGCGTTCGGCTGCGCCCCAGCTGGTACTGGCGGGTTTTGAAAAATTAAAATACTCGGAAGTCCCTCAAATCATCCGCGAGTGGAACCTGGAAACACGGGTTAAGATCTTCGGTTACCTGGAAGAGAGGCAACTGGCGGCGCTTTTCCAGGGCGCCGCGGTGTTTGCCTATCCTTCTCTGGAGGAAGGGTTCGGCCTGCCGCTGTTGCAGGCGTTTTTGCACGGCATTCCCGTGATTACCACCCGCAACGGATCTTTGGCCGAGGTGGCCGGGGAGGGCGCCCGTTTCGTGGATCCGTTGGATTTGCGGGCTATGAGCCGGGAAATGATGACCTTGCTGACCGACACCACCGAATCGCATCGCCTGGCGTTGGCAGGCTATATGCAAGCCAAGAAGTTCAGTTGGGAAAACACCGCGCGTCAGACGGCTGACGCCTACCGGCAAGCCTGGGGCGATTTACCGGGAGAAGGGAAAAGGTGAACCATGGACATGATCCGCAGCATTCTTAAAACCAACAGTCTTTTTACCCATTTTTCCGACGCGGAATTGACGGATTTTCTGCAGCTTTGCGAACGCCAGGCCGTGTCTAAAGGCGGAGTCGTTTTTTCGGAAAACGCCGAGGACGACGGGGCGGTCTATTTTATTGAAGCCGGCATCATCAAGATCATCAAGCGCGCCCAGGACCAGCGGCAGGTGTTGGCCATGTTCGGTTTGGGCAACGTCTTCGGGGAAATGTCCTTTTTAAACCCCGGGCCGCGCTCGGCCACGGCCACGGCCGATGAGGACGTGATTGTGCATAAACTCCTGCCCACGCGCCTGAGCGAACTTGAACAACAGTCTCCGGGCACGGCCATTAAATTGTACAAGGTTTTTATCCTTAAACTGGTCGCGCGTCTGCGCCAGACCGACGATGCCTTGATGAAAAAAAGCCGAGAAGTCGGCATTATCGTTACGTAAGGTTTCCACCCAACCGGTGCGGGTACCGAGTTTCAGCCGTGCCTGCCGGCACCCCCGGCGGGGCCCGGGCGGGGCGCTCCCACAAGTTCTTGACGCCCACAGACCCACCGTGTAGAATGACCTCCCGTTTGACCTGAGCAGCTAATCCGTTTTTCAAGGGGCAAGCATGTCTTATGTGGTGATGGCCCGCGCTTGGCGGCCGCAAAATTTCGACACCGTGGTAGGGCAGGAGCATATCGTCCGCACCCTGAAAAACGCCATCACGGCCAACCGTATTTCCCACGCCTACCTGTTTACCGGTCCGCGCGGCGTGGGCAAAACCACCACGGCCCGGCTGCTGGCCAAGGCGGTCAATTGCCTGGCCCCGGAAGCCGGGGAACCGTGCAACCATTGCGCGCGTTGCGAAGAGATCACCTCGGGCGCGGCCACGGACGTGATCGAAATCGACGGCGCTTCCAACGGCCTGGTGGACGATGCGCGCGAATTGCGCGAGAAGGTGAAATACGCCCCGGTCTCCTGCCGCTACAAGGTTTTGATCATCGACGAAGTCCACATGATGAGCAACGCGGCCTTCAACGCCCTGCTCAAGACGCTGGAAGAACCGCCGGCCCACACGATTTTTATTTTGGCCACCACCGAGTCCCACAAAATTCCGGCCACCATCGTCAGCCGTTGCCAGCGTTTCGACTTTAGGCGCATTCCGCTCAAGGAGATCGTGGAGCGGCTGGAAGCCATGACGCGCGCCGAGAACATTCAAGCCGACGACGAAGCCCTGCGCGTCGTGGCCCGCGGCGCGGACGGAAGCTTGCGCGACGCCCAAAGTCTGCTGGACCAGATCATCGCGTTTTCCGGCAACCGCATCACCGCCTCCGACGCCGTGGCGGTTTTGGGCTTGGTGGACATCCAGGTGTTCATGGCCTTGGTGGACGCTTTGGCCGAGCACGCCGCGCCCCGGGCTTTGGCCTTGGTGGAGCAGTTGGTGAACGCGGGCGCGGATTTGCGCCAGTTCATGAAGGATTGGGTCGATTACTGGCGCAACCTGGTGGTGACGCGCGTGTTGGGGGAAAAGGCCGGAGAAACCCTGAATTTGGCGGCCTCGGAAATGGCCGAGGTTTCCCGGCAGGCCCAGCTTTTTTCCCTGGAGGAACTCACCGGGTTGGCCAAGATTGTGGCCGGCACGGACGAAGAGCTGCGCCGCACGCAGCACCCGCGTCTGCTGCTGGAACTGCTGCTCGTGCGCCTGTGCGCCGCGCAGCGCGTGGTTTCCCTGGAAGCGCTTTGGCGTCAGCTGAAAAATTTGGAAGCGCGGGTAACGGCCTTGCCGGAAAAGACCGCGGCCGGCGGCGAAGCGGCCTTCTCCGCTGTTGTGCCCGCTGCGGAAAAAAATGAGCGGGAAAATCCTCGGCCCGCACCCGGCGTATTTTCGGAAACGACGGCGGAACCGGACGGGGGCCTGAACTTGACGTTGGCGGAACCCGAAACCTCTGCGGGCGACGAACCCGAACCTGCCGGGGAGCCGGTGCTGGCGGCGGACTCGCTGGAAGAAGCGGCGCCGGCGACGCCCTTGGATCGGGCCAAGGCCGTTTGGCCCGAAGTGTTGACGGCCTTGGGGCTGCAGAACCGGCGCGTGCAGGCCCTGCTCAAGGACGTCACCCTAAGCGCGGCCGAACCCGGTTGGATTGAGGTGACCTGTCTTTCGCCGTATCATCTGACCGGTTTGGAAAAAGAAGAATCGCGCAAGGTGGTGGAGGCCGCGCTGGAAA
>JAAXVQ010000496.1 GCA_013335425.1 Candidatus Firestoneibacteriota bacterium
CGTATTGGCCAGCGTGTTTGAGCTTTCGCCTGCGCCGTAGAATATCCTCTGAAGGGTAGTAAGCTGCGCTTTGCCTTTCAGTTGGGACATTTGTCCACCTCCCGTAGGTCAATTCATCCCTCCGCTGTATTTATTATACCTTGAAGGGGGGATGTGAGCATAAAATCAGAACAGAGGGACCTGTAGAAACCTCGCCCAGGCGCTGCAAGGCATTCAGCAGGAACGGGCGTTCATGCTGGCTTTGCGGCAAACCCAAAATCAGGCCCAACGTTTTAATTTGGTCGGCTAGAGGCGCTTATGCAAACCGGACCCGTGGAAAATTGGTTTGTGCAAATGGAAAAAGCCCTGGACGTGCTGGATGCGCAGAACCGGGTTATTTCCAGCAATATTGCCAACGTCAACACCCCGGCCTTTCACAAGCTCCAGGTGAATTTCAAGGAAGAAATGGCGCGCCTGCTGGTCCAGGAGTCGGAATCCGCGGACATGAACCTGCGCAGCGTGCCGGGGGGGTTAAGCGCCGGGGCGTCGGAAACACCGGCC
The DNA here is from genome assembly GCA_013335425.1 of Candidatus Firestoneibacteriota bacterium. Classification (GTDB taxonomy): domain Bacteria; phylum Oederibacteriota; class JAAXVQ01; order JAAXVQ01; family JAAXVQ01; genus JAAXVQ01. The sequence continues at coordinate 541 of JAAXVQ010000496.1, forward strand.
GTCACGCCCCAGGTAGACCACGCCACGGCCGGACGCGCCGACGGCAATAACGTCAATTTGGAAAAGGAAATGGTGGACCTGGCGCAGACCAGCGAACTTTACGCGACCCTGACGCGCATTGCCGTTAAGAACTTGAGCGCGCTGCGGTATGTCATTACGGGAGGTAAATAGCGCATGGACTTTTTTCCGGAAATGCAAATTGCGGCCAGCGGGCTCAATGCCGAGCGGGCCCGTTTGGAAATCATCGCCGGCAATATTGCCAATGTCAACACCACCAAGACGGCAGGCGGGGACGTCTTCCGCAGGCAATTGGTGCAGCTGGTCAGCGCCGGCTCCGGTGAGGACGGCGAACTGCCGGGCGTCAACGTCGCCGGGGTGGTTTCGGACCCGTCTCCCCTGCATCAAGTTTACGATCCCGCGAACCCGGAGGCCGATGACAAAGGGTTCGTCGCCAAACCCAACGTGGATGTGATGCTGGAAATGGTGGACATGCTCGGGGCCACGCGCTCCTACCAGGCCAATGTCACCGCCATTCAAAGCGCCAAAGAAATGATCCGGCACGCCTTGGAAATATAGGAGGAGAACGGTTATGAACATCGAAATGCTCTCTCAGGTCCGACCGCTGGAATTCAAGGCGCTGGAAATGCCGCAAACCGCCCCGGCCGCCGGCACGGGTTTCGGCGCGCTGCTGGCCCAGTCGGTGCAGAGTCTCAACGCGGCGCAAACCGAGGCCGGCACCGAGGTGAAAAATTTTCTGCAGGGACAAGGGCCCAACGTCCACACCCTGATGCTGGATCTGGAGAAAGCCAACCTGTCCCTGGAGTTTGCCGTGCAGGTGCGGAACAAAGCCATGGATGCGTACAACGAAATCATGCACATGCAGTTGTAGGGCAAAAAGCGAACTTCACGGGGGGAACGTATGCCGAAACAGTTGGAAGTATGGATCAATCAATTTAAAAAATGGTGGGAGGGGCAGACCGGCCAACAACGCAGCGTCCTGATCTTGACCTCGGTGGTGGTGGGCTTGGGGCTCTTGGGAGCGTTGTATGTGACCAGCCGTCCGGATTACACGCTTTTATACGGCAACCTCGACCCCAAAGACGCCAACGCCGTGGTGGAATACCTGCGGGAGCAGAAGGTGCCCTACCGTCTCAGCGGCGGCGGCACGCAGTTGGAAGTTCCTTCCAAACGGGTTTATGACCTGCGCGTGCAACTGGCGGGCCAGGTATTGCCGCGGGG
>JAAXVQ010000159.1 GCA_013335425.1 Candidatus Firestoneibacteriota bacterium
GGAGAAAGTCCGACAGGCTCCTAGAGAAGGGATTCGGCAAAGCGTTTTTAGCCCGTCGGAAAATCTTGACAAGCAACGAGCGTGGTTCGTCCCGGCATACGTTGAATGTTCTTGGCCTAAAATGCCGATGCCTTCCTCCAACCTCTGAAAAACTTGACAAAACCCGAGGACGCGTTTTATCGTGATAAGCGGACTTTCCCGGCGAGGATATTATTCATCGGCATGAAGCGGGGTGAACGGGTACATGGCAAAAACCAAAGGCGTCGGATTGATCAATTGCAGAAACTACCTGCTCGAAACGTACGGCCAGGCCGGCTACGACCAAGTTTTGGCCGCCTTGAGCCCGGAAGATCGGAGCGTGTTGCAAAAACCGATTGTGACCGCCGCCTGGGTGGATTACGGCGTCTATCTGCGGTGGATGCTCACCGCCGACAAAGCCCTCGGCAAAGGGGACTTTGCGGTGGTGCATGAAATCAACCGCTATAGCGCCCGGAAAGACACGGGCGGCATTTACAAGTTTCTGCTGCGCATCATCTCCACCGAAACCATCATCTCCAACGCGGCCGGCGCCTGGCGGCAGTTCTACGACACGGGGAAGTTTGCTGTGGTTGTCAAGGAACACCACCGGTTTGTGTTCGAGGTGACGGAGTTCCCGGACATCCCGCTCCATCACGACCAGGAGAACAGCCCCTATCTGGACGAACTGCTGCGCCTCTGCGGCGGGCGCAACACCAAGGTCACCCACCCCAAATGCATCGCCCGGGGTGACGCTTCCTGCATTTGGGAAATGAAGTGGGAATAAGCAGGACGGCGAATTTTTAGAGAAACGGCAATGGCTGGGAAGGTTTATGTGTCCATGGCTAGGTTGACAAGTGGGTGACAGTTATGTATAGTAAAGTGTGACAGAAAGGAGCTGATTCCTATGCGGTTTGTACCCGTTCGGGATTTTCGCGGCAAATCCGGGCAGGTTTGGAAACAATTGGAACTGGAAAAAAACATGGTTATAACCTCCAACGGAAAACCCATTGCCTTGGTCACGAAAATTAAGGAAGACAAAATGGAGGAAACGCTGGCTTCGGTGCGGCGGATTATGGCACAAGACGCCCTCAACGCCCTGCAACTGCAATCGGCCGCGAGAGGGTTGGATAAACTATCCGCTTTGGAAATTGAAAAAGAGATTTCCGAAGTGCGGAAGAAAAGACCGAAATGCTGATGGTTTTGGATACCAACGTGTTGGTATCGGGCTTGTTGTCGCCTTTCGGGGCACCCGCTGAAATCTTGAGAATGGTTGTAAATGAGGAATTGCGGTTGTGTTATGACGCCAGGATATTGGACGAGTATCTGGAGGTTTTAGCGCGCCCCAAGTTTGAGTTTGAGAAAGATGATGTCGAGGCATTGTTGAATCAAATTAAACTCTCGGGCCAGCCCGTTTACGCCCTCCCGCTCGGTAAGCGTTTGGTACATAAAGCGGACGAACCTTTTCTGGAGGTTTTGCTTTCAGGGGAAGCGGAGTGCTTGGTTACCGGCAATTTAAAACATTTTCCGCAAGACCATAAGAGCAAGCTTCGGATTCTTAGTCCGTCGGATTTCATGACATTTTGGCGTAAGGGTAGGTTAAGCCGTTAAGTTGCGGATCGCTGCCGACGTAAACGGCGTTGCCCGACAGAAAAGCCGGCCCAACAGGGGCCGGCTTTTCTGTTTGTGGGAGAAGGGGCGTCCTGCCTCTAGAAGACAAAGACCGGATTGCCTCGCGCCTTATGTTTTTCAGGTGCGGGTGCGCACGGCTTGTTCTTCGACTTGCCGAATCGCACCCGCGAGCATACCTTCAGGATTTGATAAAAGACGATGGCCATTGCGTTTAGTCGGCCAACGTCGGCGTGCCGTGTATATAAGTTTTTTCCGGCAGCTGGTTGACGATGAAATGGGCGACATCTCCCCGGGCGATGCTCAACCCTCCGTGCGGTGCAAACCTCGGCGATACCCGATATTTCCCGCGGGGCGCGTTGTCCGTCAAGGCGGTGGGGCGCACGACGGTCCAATCGATGTCTCCGGCGGATAAAAGATATTCTTCCGACCGTTTCATGTCCGCATAGAGCCGGCGATAGAGGGGTTTGAAAATCCAGTTGTAAAACCACAGGAAAGACGGGTCGGTTTCTTCCACGCCTTGAGAGGTTATGCAAAGCAGGCGTTTCACATGATGTTTGCGCATGGCCGGCACGCCCGGCTTTTTCAAAACGAATTGAAAATCAGCATTTTTGAATACCTGCGGATTTACCGGTTGCTGATGATGACGGTTTTGCTCATCACCAAACCCGAAAAAAACATCGCCGCGGCCGCTTTCGAAAGCGGTTTCGATTCGCTCTCGACGCTTTACAAAGGGTTCCATAAATATTTCGGCATATCCCCGAAAGCGTTCAAGCGCGGCAGCGCCGCGTCGGTCGCGTCCTTGAGCATCACGCGGGCCAGTGCAGGGTAGCCGCCTGCGTTTAACCATCCCTTGGCCATGGGTTGACGGTAAAAATCTCCGGTTGCCCTGCACCAGACCTTGGCAAAAACGTGCCGGTTGTTTTTGCCCCTAAGGGGCGCGGTTTTAGGGAGGGGACTTAGGTCTTTGGAACATATGCACCAAACTATATGGTATAGTAGCGATGGAAAATGGAAAATAGAGAGTAGAAAATAGAAAAAGATAGGAGGCCTAGTTGGGTTGAAAAACTGCGCTGCTTTGCGTCCTGCGTCCGCAGAAGATCAGGAGTTTTTATTTCAAGTCTATGCCTCCACCCGCGCCGAGGAAATGACGGGCACGGGTTGGCCGGATGACGAGATTGAACTTTTCCTGCGCATGCAATTCGATTTGCAGCAGAAACACTATCAGGCGCATTATCCGGGGGCGGATTTCCAGGTGATATGGGCCGACACCCGGCCTATCGGCCGGCTCTATGTGCACCGGACGGCGTCCGAGATTCGGATCATGGATATCGCCTTGTTGCCCGAACAGCGGCGGCAAGGCATCGGCACGGAACTTTTGCTGACGTTGATCGGGGAGTCGGAAGCCAAGGGCATACCCTTAACCCTGCATGTGGAAGGCAACAATCCGATACGCGCCTATTACGCGCGTCTGGGCTTTGTGCCGGGCGAGTCGCGGGGCATATATTGCTTCATGGAACGGCGCCCGGGCGCCTTGGCCGGGGAGTGAAAATATTTCAACAAGGAGGTTGGGATGCTTGAACGTTTGCAGCAAAAAGATTTTGCGCAAAACGTCAACAGCAGGTTCAAGGTCAGGACCAAAGACGGGGAGGTTGCGGAAATGACCCTGGTGGCCGTGACCGGCAGGGAAGACGAGGCCACGGAAACATTTTCGCTTCTCTTCAAAGCCCTCACGCCCGGGGTGCTGGCGCACGATACGCATGCGGTGACGCACGACACGCTGGGGACCTTTGATTTGTTTCTGGGCCCGGTGGTCACCGGCAAGACCGACGGCGTGTACTACCAAGCCGTCTTCAGCCGACTCAAGAGCAGGTAACTATTTTTTAGGAGGGGACATGTCAGATCAATACGTTGGCGAAATTCGCATGTTCGGCGGGCCTTATGCCCCGGAAGGCTGGATGTTTTGTTGGGGAGGGCTGCTGCCCGTCACGGAGTACACCAACTTGTTCGCCGTGCTGGGAACGCGTTACGGCGGCGATGGGCACACCACTTTCGGCCTCCCGGATTTGCGCGGCCGCGTGGCCGTGGGACAGGGAAACGGCGCCGGGTTGACCCCGCGGCAGCTCGGGCAGACGTTCGGCACCGAAACCGTGGCCTTGCAGCCCAATGACAGCAGTCATGGACATACCCTGATGGTTTCCCAAGACGCCACCGGTTCGGCGGATCCTTTGACGCGGGTGCTGGGCGCCGTGCCCGGAGGCGGGAACAATCTTTACCGCACCGATGCCGCGGCCACGACCGCCCTGGATGCATCTTCGGTGGGCGCTCTGGGACAAGGTCACGCCCACAACAATATGATGCCCGGCCTGGGCATCAACTATATCATAGCCCTCGACGGCATTTTCCCCACGCGGGATTAACAGGAGACTCATTATGGCGGAACCTTTTATCGGTGAAATCCGTACTTTTGCTTTTGATTACGCACCCGCCGGCTGGGCCTTGTGCGCCGGCCAGGTGCTCAACATCACTCAGAATCAGACGCTCTTCTCTTTGCTGGGAAATCGATACGGGGGCGACGGCGTCGCGACGTTCGGTTTGCCGGATTTGCAGGGGAGAGTGCCGCGGCATAAGAGCGCAGCCGACAGCTATGGTCAAAAAGCCGGCGCCGAGACCATGCTTTTAACCCAGGAGTATCTGCCGGCGCACTCGCACGAGCTGCGGTTTAAAAACCAAGCCCCTACGACCAACAACCCCGGTCAAAATGTCCTGGGGACGGCCGCCCTTTACGCGGACGTGAAAAACATCAAGACCATGGCCCCCAACGCCTTGGCACCCACGGCCGGGCAGGCGCACAACAACCTGCAACCCTCGTTGGTGCTCAATTACTGCATTGCCTTGCAGGGGATTTTTCCTCCCCGGTCCTAAAAAATAACAAAGGAGGTTGATCATGTCGGACCCTTTTATCGGAGAGATCAGGATTTTCGGATTTGACTATGCGCCCTTGGGTTGGGCGTTTTGCAATGGGCAGACCCTGCTCATCACCCAGAACCAGGCATTGTTTGCGGTCCTCGGCGTCACTTTCGGCGGTGACGGCAAAACCAATTTCAATCTGCCGAATTTGATGGGACGCGTTCCTCTATGCGCCGGCGCCGGAACCGGGTTGACGCCGCGCAACGCGGGAGCGGCGGTGGGTGCGGACACGGTGGCTTTGAGCGTGGAGCAGATGCCCTGGCACACCCATGCGTTAAACGCGCAAAATGCCAATGCGCAGCAGGCCGGACCGGCAAATGCTTTTTTGGCCAAAGGCGGACATGGAGACGGCAAAGCGTTTACGGCCTGGAACACTTATGTTCCGGGGCCTACCACGATGCCCATGTCCAACCAGGCCGTCGGCGTTACCGGGCAGGGCTTGGCGCATGAAAATCGGCAGCCGGTGCAGATTTTAAATTACTGCATTGCCCTGCAAGGGATTTTTCCGCCTAAGTCTTAAACCCGGACAGGGTTTCGGCTGCGGCAGGACAAAACCCAATCCGGCCCCGGACAGGGAGAATTCGCAAGATTTGCGGGTTCTCCCTGTCTGTGTTTTATGGTAGGATACCCGCCGGCATTCATGGTTCAGGGGGGCTTTATGCGGAAACATGGTTTAAAACAAGCTGTCTATGCGGCTCTGTGGGCGGCTTTTCTTCTGGGTGGGGTCTCACTCCCGGCTTTTTCCGCCACACGGGTTGTCACCAGCACGGCCGATACGCTCGTGTCCGGCACGCTCAGGTATGAAATCGTCAATGCGGCTTCCGGAGACATCATTGTGTTCAACCTGGCGTATCCCGCCGCCATCACGCTGACCGGCGGGGTGTTGACGCTCAACAAAAACCTGACGGTTTTAGGGCCGGGAGTCAACTATTTAACCATCAACGGCAATAACGCAACCCGGGTGTTTGACATCAGCGCGGGCACGATCAC
>JAAXVQ010000160.1 GCA_013335425.1 Candidatus Firestoneibacteriota bacterium
CAGGCGATTGCCCTGGACACAGAGCCGGCCTTTGAGGGATTGGGGAGGGTTTTGCGTGCCCGGGTGGATGATGCCGCTGTTGGACTTGGAAACGCCGAAGGCCAACTCGGCCTCTTTTTCCAAAAGCGCCACCGAGAGTCGGTAACGGGAAAGTTCGCGGGCGATGGCCGTGCCGACGACGCCTCCACCGACGATGCAAACGTCATAGGTCTTCATGCGCGGGTTTTTCTGACCGCGGCTTGCCAGCCCGCATAGAGACGGTCGGCAGCGGATTTGGTAATGCGGGGCATGAAGATTTTTTGCGCCTGCCAAATTTTTTCAATCGCCCGCGTATTGGGCCAGACGCCCACGGCCAGGCCCGCCAGATAAGCGGCTCCCAGGGCCGTGAGTTCCGTGGTTTTGGGCACAACCACGGGCACTTGCGCCACATCGGCCTGGAATTGGCAAAGGAAGCGGTTGGCCGCAGCGCCCCCGTCCACCTTCAGGCGCGCAAACTTGAGCCCCGAGTCCTTGCGCATGGCCGCGAGCACGTCGCGGGTGGCATACGCCATGGCTTCCAAGGCTGCGCGCACCAGGTGCGCCCGGGTGGTGCCGCGGGTCAGACCCGTGATGGTCCCCCGGGCTTGCGAGTCCCAATAGGGGGCGCCCAGGCCCACCAAGGCGGGGACGAAGTAGACGCCTTCGTTCTCCGGCAAACTCCGGGCCAGGGCTTCGGAAGCGCGCGCAGTTTCCAGGATCTGGAGACCGTCGCGCAGCCATTGAATCGCGGCGCCGGCAATGAAGATCGAACCTTCCAGGGCGTAAACGGTTTGGCCGTCGGGCCCACAGGCCAGGGTGGTAATCAACCCGTTTTGGGAACGGGGACGCCGGTTACCTGCATTTAAAAGCAAAAAACAACCTGTCCCGTACGTGTTTTTAACGCTCCCGGGAGCAAAGCCGGCCTGACCGAAGAGTGCCGCCTGTTGATCACCGGCGATGCCGGCAATGGGAATCCCGGCAGGCAACTTCCCGCAGGCTGCGGTTCTTCCGAAAATACCCGAAGAGGGCAGGGCCTGGGGAAGCACGCCGGCGGGGATGCGGAAAAAATTTATAAGGTCTGGGTCCCAGCGACGTTTTTCCAGGTTAAACAGCATGGTGCGCGAGGCGTTGGTAAAGTCCGTAGCGTGTACCGCTCCACCGGTTAATTTCCAAAGCACCCAGGTGTCGGGCGTGCCGAAGCGCAGGCGGCCTAAGCGCGCCAGCACTCGGGCGCGGGGGACGTTTTGCAAAATCCATTCCAGTTTGGTGGCGGAAAAGTAGGCGTCCACGGGCAGGCCGCATTTTTGCAAAATGGTGCGGCTGACCGCCTGGTTTTTCTGAAGGGTGCGGCAGCGTTCTGCCGTGCGGCGGCATTGCCAAACAATGGCGCGGTGCACCGGCTTGCCGGTTTGCGCGTCCCAGACCACCGTGGTTTCACGCTGGTTGGTAAGGCCAATGGCTGCCAGGTGTTTCGTCCCCGTCCGCGTAAGCACGGTCTGAATGGTCGCGTAAACGCTTTGCCAGATTTCCTCAGGATCATGTTCCACCCAGCCGGGTTTGGGAAAATATTGGGGGAATTCCCGATAAGCGGAAGCCAACACGCGGCCGCCGCTGTCGTAAATGATCGCCCGGCTGCCGGTGGTGCCTTGGTCAATGGCTAAAACATGCTTCATGCGGGGATTCTCGCCTGCAACCAGGCGTAGGCATCTTCAAAGACGGCTTCGCGTCCCTGTTCAATGGAGAGCGCGTGCCGCATCTCGGGGAAATGGATCAATTGTTTGTCCGCAAGCTGCAACTGCCGGAAGATCTTGATGCTGACCTGAGGTTTGACTAAAAAATCGCGCCCGGCGAGCAAAAAAAGCAGAGGTTGGGTGATCCGGCGCAATCCCCAGGGGGCGCGGATTTGTTCCAGCAAACTTTGAACCAACAATTGGACGCTGGCCGTGCGCAGCTCCAGGGGGTTTTCTTCCATCACTTTCTGATAGGCTTCGTCGCGCGTGCACATGGCCGGGGTGAAAGGGACGTTCAAGGCGCGTTGCGGGTTGAAGATCAGGGAAAAAATCACATTGAGGTAATCGCCGAGAGAAAATTTCATATTGCTGGCAAAGGCCGGGGAAATCAGAACCGTGCCCGACACCCACGCCGGCTGCAGTTCGCCCATACGGAAAGCCAGCAACCCTCCCAGGCTTTCGCCCAGGCAAAATAATTTCAACTGGGGGAAGTCGTGTCGGATAAAATCCCGCAACAGCAGCAAGTCGCGGTAGTATTGCCCGAAGGAAGCGATATGCCCGCGAGGTCCGGGGGTGTCGCCGAAGCCTTGCAGCTCAATGCCCCAACACGAAAGGTTGCGGGCTTGGAAATAATCGGCTAAAAATTCCCAACGCGCGGAATGCGCCCCCAGACCGTGCACCAGAATAACCCCGGCTTGCGGTTGGGAAGCGGGCCAATAACGACACCTCAACGAAGTTTGGGGCAGGGTGAAAATCGGCGGGAACGCCATGGCAAGCCTCCCAGGAGGCCCGTCGGTAATCTAAGGAAAGATCACCGCGGGCCATTAGGTAACCTGAGTCATTATAACACAAATAGCCGCCTCAGACCGAATTTTCAAACGTTCGCCGGATGAGGAGGTTTAAGTCCCTGGGAAGCGGTGCGGTCTTTAAACTCCTTATGGTCAATGCCGGTACCGGTTCAGTCAATGCCCGGTCGGGTAGAGGCGGCGCTTTAATGGTCGTTTGCCCAACCAGGGCTGCCGGGTTTTCGGCCCAGGTTTGGAAGGTGACGCCCAACGCTGCACCGGCGTTTGCAAGCAACGACCCGGCCTGTGCCGACGAAACTTGCAGACCGTAAAGTATCCCTGTTAAAAGCAAGGCACGAAATAATGCGTTCATGATACCCACCCCATTTCCCACAATGCGTGCTGCCCAAACATTACAATTTGCTTATACATCTCTCAATGGGTAGACACCGGCATGGAAGCGGCGGTTCAAAGAATTATGGCGGGTTTAGGCCTAGGTGCGGAAAGGCAAGTTCAACGTGAAGCAAGCCCCGTAAGGCAAGCCGGGCAAGGGGGAAGTGACGCCGATGTTTCCGGCATGCGCTTCCACAGCCAATTTGCAGAAATTCAGGCCGATCCCGGTCCCGGAAAGCTGGGCATCAGTCGGATGGATGCGCGTGAAAAGTTCAAAGATTTTTTCATGCAGGGCGCGGGGGATAGGGGAACCCTGATTGGAGACATGGACGAGCACGGCGTCTTCCCGCCGGGTCATTTCGAGCGTGATGCGGCTGTTTTCCGGGGCGTATTTAATCGCGTTGCTGAGCAGGTTGTTCACGACCCGTTCCATGATTTCCCCGTCCAAGGACAAAAATAATTCCGGGCAGACCGGCTTAAACACGAAGGTGAGCTTTTTGGACGAAGTGGTTTTGGACATAAGCGTCAGGCATTCCTGCAGTAAAGCCACCAGATCCGTGCGTTTGCGCTTCAAGGCGAATTCCGTGCTGCGCATGCGGCTGATGCCCAGAATATCGTTGGCCATATCCAGCAGTTTTTTACCATTGCGCAGGGCGCCGAGCAGCAAATCCCAAATCGGGGTATCCAAACCGAAGCTGTTTCTTTCAAACAGACTCAGGGTCGCCAGCATCGCCGTCAGGGGGTTTTTCATATCGTGCACGATCATGTGCATCAGAGATTCTTTGGCTTGGGTAAGCTCTTTGAGTCGGGCGTTGGCGATCTCCAGTTCCAGGGTGCGTTGCCGAACTTTTTCCTCCAATTGCTGGTTGAGGGCCAGAAGCCCCAGGGGGGTGAGCAAGGACCGTTTGCCTCCCGGTTCCTGCCGGTAAGCCAAAATTTCGGTTTTTAACCCCCGGATCGAGGAAGCGTGCAAGTTCAGTTTGTTTTGTAAAGTCACACCCGATGTGATTTCCCCGATGCAAAGGGCCGAGCCGTTTTCCAAGGCGATTTCAGCATGGCGGTGCTGGGTAGAAGTTCGTCCTAAAGGTCTGGCTGTCCGTTCCCGCATCAGACGTTTGCGCAACATGGCATTATTCCCCCCGGTCGTATGCCTGATCTCCTAGGCTTTAGTATCGGCGAAATTTCATATTTTTTAGGGCGGAATTAAAATATTTTGCCCTGCCGCCGATCGGCAAAGGGGGATGTCCGACGGGAGAGGCGGCGTCCGCGGGAGTCAAAAAAACGGTTGACCTAAAATTATACAGAGTGTATAGTTAAACTGCTTCGGCGGCCGGGTTACCCGCTGTCGGTTTGGAGGATTGGATGGCCAGACCTTCGCAAAACACGGACCAGCGCTTGATCCAAGCGGCGGTCGACCTTATACCGGAAACCGGCTTCTCGGGCCTGAGCCTGCGCAAGGTGGCGCAGCGGGCCGGGGTGAATCTGGGCATGTTTCCCTACCACTTTAAAAACAAAGAAGCCTTCCGCCGGCGCGTGCTCGAGGAACTTTATGAAAGTTTCTATGCGCGTTTGACCCTGGAAGCGGCCAAGGGCGGCGATCCCGAGGAACAGTTGCGGCAGGCGCTGACCTTGGTCGCGCGCTATATCCGTGAAAACCGTAAACTCTTGCTGGCCATTGGGCGTGACATCCTGGAGCAGGACATGCTCATCATTCGTTTTGTGGAAAACAATTTTTTTCGGCACATTAAGATATTGCTGGCGTTGATTCAGAAGAATCGGAAATCCGGGCATATTCAAAAAGACATTGCCTTGCCCATGATTCTGGTTTTTTTCATCGCCAATTTGGCGGTGCCCAATTTATTGGCCGCGGTTTTAGAGCGGACGCCCTTGGGCGCCAAGTATGGTTGGCTGAAAAAAATGTTTCTGCCCGGGGTCATCAATGACGCGGCCGTCAGCCGGCGTCTGGATTTGATCTTTAAAGCCCTGGCGCCTTCTGGCGGAGAGATGAAGCCGTCCCGGACCCGTACCGTTCGTCGAAAGGGGAAGACATGTTGAAACACGGCTGGATATTTTTAGGGATCCTGCCTTGGTTCCTGGCAGGAATAGCGCACGCGGTTGTCCCGGAGGTGAACCTGACCTTGGCACAGGCCGAGGAGCAAGCGTTGGCGTTTTCACCGGCGCTGAAAGCCAAACGTGCCGAGCTCGCCGCGTCCGAGGCGAAGGTGGATGCCCAAACGGCCCTGCTCTGGCCGCGCCTGACTCTGGAGGGTTCCTGGCGATATGTCACGGAGGTTCCGGAACTAAGCATTCTACCGGGGCGTCCGGCCCTGCCCTTCGGCGATCATAACAACTATTCCGTCGGTCCCATGCTGAGTTGGAATTTTTGGGACGCGGGCGGCGCCTACTATGCGCGCCTGACGGCCCGATCAGCCCAACAAGCCAAAGCGGACGAGGTGCAAGGCTTGGAACGCTCGCTTAAACTTCAGGTTCGCACAGCCTATTTTCAAGCGCAAATGGCCTCAGCCCAAGTACGCTTGCTGGTGGACGCGTTTAAGCTTTTCAACGCCCAATATCAGGACATACGCACCCAATACCGGGCAGGCGCTTCCACACGCATTGATTCGCTCTCCAGCCATCAGGACTTGCTCTCGTCGCAGCGGCAGTTGCA
>JAAXVQ010000497.1 GCA_013335425.1 Candidatus Firestoneibacteriota bacterium
CCCCCGGGTGATTGGCACGATAATCCGCCAATTCCCGCGCATATTCCCCCCGCAAATCTTCCAAACCCGCATGCCCGGCTCGCATCAGTCGTTCAATCAAATCCAATTTCATAATCCGTTCTAAAAAGCCAAACCCGATTTTAACGGCGTCCGGCAATTCCGATTCGCTCCCGTTTATAATTCTACGGACATTATCCAATTCAGCGAAAAAGGGTTCTATGGCAATGATGTTCTGGTTTTGCGCCAGCAATTTCTCCAAAGGCGTACGGTGCCGGCGGATAAGGTTGAAATAGGGGTTCAGCAAATCCTGATGTTCCAGAGCCGGCTTGATGGAGATATAGGAAACGTCCGCAGCCTCGAGTTGCCGTAAAACCGCCTCGGTATGAAAGCCGCCCGTGATTAAAACCGCCTGGTCATTGCCCGTACGCTGCATGCGCCCAAGCAAGTTGTCGGTAAAATCCCGGCTGCGCAAATCGGCGATCCGATAAAATTCCAACACGCTTTCCAAATAATTGTCCAACTGATAAACATCGGTATCGTTTCCAGCGTCACCGTCTGCATTATAGGCTTGCAGGAAATTCATAAAAGCGCGCGCCTGAAACGCTTGGGGCGCGGTCCTAAACTCGGCCAATTCTCGAGGGGTAACGGAAATGTTCAACAACTTTTCCACGATATCCAAGCGACGCCGGTTTTGGTCCAATGCCCGTTGTTCGAACGACGTATATAATTTTCCTCGGATCTGCTGTTCCAGCGACTCCATTTGCGCGGCCAAATCTTCCGTTCCTTGGGGGTCCAAAGTACCTTCAAGGTATTTTTTCACCAAGGTGCACTCTGAAGTCGGCACATCCACCCGGGCGGCCTGACGACATAAAAAACGACCATACTCAACTCGGGAAATTTCCCCTTCCCTAAAAGCGGTGCCTGGTCCGTCAAACGCCGTCAGTTCCGTTGAATAAACTTTTTTCTTAACTCCGTCCAAACGCTCACGTAAATCGGAAACATAACCCTGGCTTTCTTCGTTTAGAAACGTGAGCACCCGCTCGCGAGCTTGGGCGTAATGCTCGGCGTTTTCAACACCCACCAAATCCACCGGATGCTTGCCCGTAGCCGCATAAAACTCAGCGCCGGAAATTTTCCCTTCCTTGACGAAATAATCCCCCACTTCACGTTTGACGGTTTCATCCGGGAAAGTTGAAAGTTTCGTGACATTCACCGGTTTGGAGGCGCCTTCAATAGCGACCAGGTGCAATCCGTGTTTGGCGGCCAAGGTGTCAATAATGCCTGCAATATGGTTTTGCACCTCATAGTTGCAATGCAGATCCTGAATATGTATGACCAGACGGTTGTTGCCTTGATGTGAAGAAATGATTTTCCCTAAATTCGGAGAAATTTCAACCGGCACTCCGTGAAAGGCAATGGCATTTGAACCTGCCAGGAAATTACCCGGTTCAAATGCCCAGGTTAAATAAGGAAAAACAAAGCCGGCGCTAAGAAAAATCACTACCATCCGCGTCCAATTTCTGATGGACGGCAAGTGCCAAAATGACATAGCGGATAAATGCATAATACTTCCTTTGAAAAAAGACTATAATTAGTATTTTGATTAAAAAGAGTATTCCGTTTACTAGTTAAAACATAGCATACGCCTTTGTCAAAGTCCAATCGCGGGCAATAAATATCTTTATATTTAAATGTTATTAAAGCATCGGTTTCATTTTAAAACTTATTAAGAGCAATTATTCTAATTAAGCCCCTCGACTTTAACAAA
>JAAXVQ010000161.1 GCA_013335425.1 Candidatus Firestoneibacteriota bacterium
TCGTAACCGAAGAGCGCATTGGAGCGCGCCAGCGTGTCGGCGCTTACAATGCCCGCAAAGCGCTTGAGTTCGGCCGGCTTGGTGGTCAGGCCCCAAGTTTCCAAATCGAGGTTGAAACTGTAGTGTTCCATGATGTATTGCTTCAGCCGCTGTATTTTGCGGTTAAGGCTCATGCGCCCCACACCGGCAAACCAGGGATCGGCTTTCCACGCCCACAGCCTCGAGGACATGATGTTGGCCAGCACCAGGGCGTATAAGAGTTCCGGAAAGATGAAGACTTCCATATCCGAAAGCGTAAAGGCCGAAGAGTATTTTTCCAGGCGTGCATGTTCCATGCGGACAACCTCTCTTTGCGTCACTTTCAGGATCGGTCGGATGCGCCGAAATTTTTATGTGCTCGGCAAGATTTTTTCGTGCTTATCCCGCATAGCGGCGGAGGCGGCGCATGTTTTTCAAATCCGGACCCAGGTTGTCGAACCCCGGGGTCTCGAGAATGACCGGCACCTGTTGTACGGCGGGATGCGCCAAAATCCGAACCAGACCCGCGCGCCCCACGAAACCTTCACCCAGATTTTCGTGATGATCACGGTGCGAACCGCAAGGCTGCCGGGAATCGTTGGCATGCAGGCAGCCGATCCGGGCGTATCCGATCCAGCGTTTGACATCGCGGTCAAAACGCCTATAATCCGCCGCCTCTCCCAGCGCATAACCGGCGGCGCACAAATGCGCCGAGTCCAGGCAAACGCCCACATGCGCGCCGGCGGCGCGGATCACGCGCCCCAAAGTCTCCAGGTTCCCCAAACGCCCCGGAGGCGAGGCCATGCCTTCGAGCAAAATGCGCAGACCGTCCGGCACCTGCGGACGCAGGCGGCGTAAAGCCTTCACCAGACGCTCTTCCCCGCCCCCGGCCCCGGTGTCCGAGCCCGGGTGCAGGACCAAGGCGCGGGCCCCCAAATACCCGGCTGCCTGCAAATCTGAGAGCACCGACCGATAGGAGCGGGCGGCCGTCTCAGGATTGGGTGAAGCCAGGTTCACCAGGTAAATGGCATGGACGACCAACGCTTCCACGCCGAAGTCCGGTGCCAGGGCTTGATAACGTTTTCCCGAGGCCCGGGTAATGAGCGTGCCCGACCAACCGCGGGGATTGGAGGCAAAAATTTGCACGCTGCGGCAACCCAGGGTCCGGGCGCGGGCCAGCATTTTTTCCCAGCCGCCGGAAGTGGACAAATGCGCGCCCAAAAGACGCGGCGCCAAACCGCGGCTCACCATGCCTGCAACCTGCACCAAAGCGTCAACAGGCTCACCAACCTGCCGGGAAACTCCCGCACCCGCTTGGCCAGCAGCGTGCCGTCGGTTTTCATCCAAAGCCGGCGGGAAAATTCCAAGCGCACCCATGGCAGTGCGTCCGCCCCCTGGCGCCCGGTTATAAACGCGTTCCCCGCCGACCCTTGGTTCAACACCACGTCCCCGGGCCAATCGGCCAGGCCTGCGGCCGCCAAGTCGCGCAAGTCGCGCAGGATCTGAGGCGGACACGTGACCGGCTTTTTCCCATCCCGCGCCTCGCCGTATTCATCCCCGCCATTGTGAAGCACCACTTTGCCTCCCGCGCCGATTCCCGCCGTCGCCTCCAGGGGCAGCCCGCTCAACGCGCATTGCACCCCGGCGCGCACGCCCGGATGACGCGCGCTCTGTTCCAACCGGCTGCGGAGGGCCCGGTCATAGGCGGCCGCGCGCCCCGCGGGTAATGCTTTTTTCGAAGTTGCGTCCAAGCGGTAACGGGATACCGGGGCCTTGGGGAAAAAACTGACGGCCACGCGCTCTTCCAGGGCGAATAATTTCCTCACGGGCAAGCGCGGACCCGCCGGGCTCTGGCGCGCATCCAAGGGGGGTAAAACAAAAATCAGCGGCAACGGCTTTTGCAGCATGCTACTCGGTTTTCTTTTGCAAGCCCTCGCCCAACCCGCGGAAAAACCCCGCAGTCGCACGTCCCGCATGCCGCAGCCAACCGGCGACACTCCGACCGGCGGACTCGGCCCGGGCTTCGGTTTTGTCTCCGGCGGTTTCCAAAGCCTCCCCGGTTTTATGCACCGCATGTTTGACGGCGTCTTCGGCTTTCTCACCCGCCCGGTTGATTTTCTCGCCGGCTTTTTCCACGGCTGCACCGGCTTTATGCCCACCCTTTTCCAAGGCCTGCCCGGCTTTTTGGAAAACCGAATCCGATTTAACTTCGTCGGCCCAGCCCCCAACGGACAAGCCGAGCAGCCCGGCCAAGACCACTACCCCGGCAATTCGCATAAGCGCCCTCCCCAGTTTCTTTAAAGGCATTCGACTCCGACCGGTTCAGTTTAGCACAATGCGGACCCGTGCGTAAAGAGTACGCCCCGGACGGCGCACCGCCTCATTCCCCCGCAGGGTGCACCCGCCCCCGGTCGCGCAGGTCTCGGGCCGCCGCGTGGTCCAAAAACCAAATCAGCCTCTCTTGCGGACGTACGTTCCCGGCCGGGTAGGACCGCGCCAGTTCCGGCGCTTCCAGCAGCTCCCGCACCCGCGTCTTTTTTTCTTCGCCCGCGATTAAAAAGATGACGGTTCGCGCCCGGTTGATCAGCGAAAGCGTCAGGGTTAAACGTTGGGTGACCGGGGAACCCGGCGGCGCTTCCGTGGCCGCCACCCAGGCTTCGGGGGGCGCAGGTTCGTTCCCGGGAAAAATCGAGGCCGTGTGGCCGTCCGGACCCACGCCCAGGAGGATCAAATCAAACACGGGCTCGCGACCGGCAAAAAAAGCATGGAGCCCATCCTCATATTCCCGTGCGCCGTCGGCGAGCGTGGCTGCGAAGGTGGGCATGGGGTGCACTTGCAGGGCGGGCACTGACACGTGTTCCAGCAAGGTTTTGTGCGCCAAGGCGTAATTGCTTTGCGGGTCGTCGGGTTTTACCCACCTTTCATCGCTCCAAAAAAATTGCGTCTGCGCCCAGGGAAAGGCCCCGCGCCAAGGATTTTGCGTCAGGGAACGATAAAGCGAGCTCGGGGTACGTCCTCCGGAGAGCGCCCAAACAAACCTGCCCCGCGCCTCCACCGCCGCTTGCGCCAGGCGGACGATCTGATCGGCCGCCGCCCGGCATAAGTGCTCCAGACTGGCAAACGAATGCACTTCGCTTTGCATAACGCTCCTTCCTCCGCCGCCGGTAAACGTTTCTATTCCGCGCGGCCGGACAAACGCCATTGATGCTGCGGTTCCAGCAAGCCATCCGCCTCGGCCGGGCCCCAGGATCCGGCCGGATACGTGGACAAGGGCGCGGCATTTCCCGGCGCACCCCATTGTTGCAACACCGGGGTCAACAGCGCCCAAGCCGCTTCCACGTCGTCATGACGCCAAAACAGCGTCTGATCCCCCACAAGTATGTCCAACAGCAGGCGCTCATAGGCGCAGGGTGTTTTAATCCCGAAAGTTTCCCGGTAACGGAACTTAAGATCCAAGGGTGTCAGACAGACCTTCATGCCGGGCAGCTTGGTGTTGACGGTTAAATCAATCCCCTCCTCGGGCTGTATCCGAAGGCGCAGGGTCGTAGGGGGCAAGTCCGCCGCCTCGAGCGGAAAAAACATGGAAACCGGCACCCGCTTGAAAACGATAATGATCTCGCTGACCTTGCGCGCCAGGCGCTTGCCGGTGCGGATATAGAAAGGCACTCCCTGCCAGCGCCAATTGTCGATCCAAAGTTTGGCTCCCACATAAGTTTCCGTACGGGAATTCGGCGGTACCCCCACCTCCCCCAAGTAACCGGGCACGGTTTGCCCTTCCAAAAGGCCGGGAGCATACTGCCCGCGAACAATATCGGTGTTCGTTCCGCCGGCGTTCAAAGGCCGGATCGCGCGCAGCACTTTAACCTTTTCATCGCGCACGCGGTCCGCCTGAAACGAAGCCGGCGGCTCCATGGCCACCAGGGCCAGCAATTGCATGAGATGGCTTTGAAACATGTCCCGCAATTGCCCGGACTGGTCATAGTACCCCACCCGATTTTCAAAACCGAGACTCTCGGCCACCACAATCTGAACTTGGTCAATGTAGCGCCTGTTCCATACCGACTCAAAAATGGAATTGGCAAACCGGAACATCAGTATGTTCTGAACCGTGTCTTTGCCCAGGTAATGGTCCATGCGGTAAATTTGCGACTCTTTGATAACCTCATGCAGGCTATGGTCCAAGGCCACGGCGCTTTCCCAATCATGGCCGTAGGGTTTTTCATAGACCAGACGGCGGAAGGGGGTTCCTGCTGCCGGTTCCGCGGTTAAACCGGCTTGGCTGATTTTTTGGGTGATCCCGGCATACTCCGTGGGGGGTAACGCGAAATAATAAACGCGATTGCCTTGAGTCCCCCGCGTATGATCCAGCACGTCCAAAACCCGCCCCAGATTGAGAATGAATTCCGCGTCCTCGTAATGCCCGGACACATACCGGCAATGTTCTAAAAACGCCTGCAACGCCTGCCGGTCGCTCGTGGGGTCTTCGTTTAAAATGGCGCTGCCGACCTGTTCGCGAAAAGCCTCGTCGCTCCAGGGCGAGCGCCCCACTCCGGTCACATAATAGCTTTCAGAAAGCAAACCCCGGCTTGCCAGGTTGAACAACGACGGCAGCAATTTTCGTCGCGCCAAATTCCCTGAAGCTCCGAAAATGATAAAACCCGCCGGACCGGGCGTTTCCAGCGTACAAAAGCCGACCGTCTCGGCGGACACAGCGGAAAGATTCAATATCGGATTCTCCATGACAACACCTTTTCAGGTTACTTAAACTCACCGGTTGAGGGTGCTATTTCGGGTTGGCGCCGTGCACGCCATGCCCGCCGAATTCGTTGCGCAGGGCCGCCACCACTTTGTCGGAAAACGTTTCCGCCCGACGGGAACGGAAGCGTTTGAAAAGCGCCTGCGCAATGTTGGTCGCGTCCACCCCGTCGGCCACGGCTTGCTCCACGGTCCAGCGCCCCTCCCCGGAGTCCTCGACATGCCCGGAGACGCCCGCCAAATCATGGTTGCGGGCCAGGGCGGCTTCCAACAATTCCAGGATCCACGAACGCACCACCGAACCCCGGTTCCAAAGCGCGGCCACCTTCTGCAACGCCAGCTCGCCGCCGTACGGCGAGGCTTGCAACAGTTCAAAGCCTTCGCCATAAGCTTCCATAAGCGCATACTCGACGCCGTTGTGGATCATTTTCACAAAATGCCCGGCGCCCACCGGACCGCAATGCAGGTACCCGTCGGCGGGAGCCAAGGTTTTAAGCAAAGGCTCCAAAGCCTGAAAATCCGCCGAGGCGCCCCCCAGCATCAGGCAGTAGCCTTCCTGCAAACCCCAGACGCCGCCCGAAACTCCGGCATCCATAAAACGGACACCACGGCTTTGCAATTTTTCGGCGCGCGTCACATCGTCCCGATAATGGGTATTGCCCCCGTCGACGACCAAGTCACCCGGACCCAATAATGCGCCCAAAGCCTCCAAAGTTTCCGCCACCGGTTTTCCCGCGGGCAGCATGATCCAGATGACTTTTGGAGACGGCAATTTCCCGACCAAATCCGGCAAATCCGCC
>JAAXVQ010000162.1 GCA_013335425.1 Candidatus Firestoneibacteriota bacterium
GGCTTGGGCCGCTGGCAGCACAAAGGGATCATGGTCCACGGTCAATCCCCGGGAAAATTTCGGCATGCGGGCGGACTTAATGGCCACATCGTCAAAATATCCCACAGTGTTGTAGGTGTAAAACCCGACCTGCCCCGAACCGACGCCGCCGTCGCTCAGGGTTTGCACTTCCCGACCGTTCAACAAAACGCTGATATATTCGCCGTGCGCCTTTATGCCCAGCCGTTGCCATTGGTCCTTGGCCGATCCCAAGGGAAGGAAGAAAAGCAATTGTTCGCCGCCGTTCTTGGCCGTGGACGTGAGGGGCGCGGCCTTGTTCGCGCGGTCGGTGCCCGTCGGGCTTCCCGGGTTGCGCGGCGGCGCCACCAACAGCAGGGCGGCATTGGCCGCCGAAACCCGCAACTTATAGAAATGGCGGGAATCCCGGTTCCTAAAGATCAGTCCCATCTGCCAATTATGGCTCTGCCGCTCAAACATGTCGGTACGCAAGCGCAACGAAATTTCAAAATTGACGTAGTTGGATTTACTCAAGTAAACGGACATTTTCTTGCCGCTGTCGAGTTGGGCCAGCACTTTATTGCCCGGATGGTCGGGTTCGCTGAGAACCTGCCAGTTGCCGGCGACCGCTTTTCCAAACCCGGGCACGGAATTCAAGTTATCTTTTTGAAAATCCCAGGAGGCTTCTCCGGCTTCCGCCGCTGCTTTCTTTTCCAAAACCGCCTTGGGTGCCGGGGTGGCTTCGGTCAGGTAAGGTCCCAGGAGGCAAACACCCAGCACCAGCCCGATGATCTTCACGCTCTGGTTGACCATAGCACACTCCTGAAAAGCCCGGATGGTGTTTCAGACAGATATTCGGCTTTATTTTAGCGACATTTTCACCAATTGTCAAATTAGACCTGTCGGGGCAAAGCACGCCCGCGGACTAATATTCCGTGCGTTTTATCCCTTAAGCAATACAAAAGGCTCTGCCCGTATTATCGGAACAGAGCCTTTTAAACAGCACACTAAAAGTAAAAAACCAGATTTTACAAATGACAAGCAGCAACGTTTTTTTATCAATAAAACCAAAGCCAACAAAATATTCACCGCCAAGACTCCAAAACGCCAAGGTTAGCATTGAAGAAAGCGCTCATTAAATGAGTTGCATTTCTTGGCGTCTTGGCGCCTTGCCGGTGAAAGTTGTTCTTAATTCGGACACGAAGGACTTCCGGACAAAAACCACGACGACTAGCTTTTCTTCGCCGCCTTGACCGGGACCGACGTCCCATCCTTGTCCACCTCGCGCAAAGCCGGCCGGCGCAATAAACGGCGCGACCAAACCCGTAAAGCTTCCATGTACCCATAGGCGGCGGGAATCACCACCAACGTCAGCAGTGTGGAGCTGATCAACCCGCCGATGATCGTAATGCCCATGCTTTGCCGGAAAGAACCGGTTTCGCTCAAGCCCAGTGCCAGCGGCAGCATGCCGGCAATCAGGGCAAAGGTGGTCATCATGATCGGACGCAAGCGCGTCAGCCCGGCCTTGATGAGCGCTTCATTGACGCTTAAGCCTTGGCGCAACAATTTCTGGGTATAATCCACCAAGAGGATGGAATTCTTGGTAACCAGACCCAAGAGCATGATGAATCCGATCATCGAGAACATGTTGAGCATCTGCCCCGAATAGTACAGAGCCACGAAACCGCCGACCATGGCCAAAGGCAGGGCCAGCATGATGGTAAACGGCAAAATCAGGGATTCGTACAAACTGGCCAACACCAAATAAATAAAGATGATGGACAAGGCGGCGGCCACCATCATGTTCTTGAACAAGTCCGCCATATCCTCCGAAGCGCCGATAAATTGATAATGGATGCCCGCCGGCAAGGTCATTTGCGCCATAATTTTTTTGGCGGCTGCGGTGACGTCTCCGACCGCACCTTGGCTGGTCATGTTGGCGGAAAGCTGTACATAGCGGCTGCGGTTGCGCCGCGTGATTTTTGATGGCCCCGAAGTCAGCAAGGGGTCGGCGATGTTTCTCAGCTTCACCAATTGATTATTGACGTTGGGCACATAGAGCCGGTCAAATTGCCGGCTCAAATCCCGTTGATCATTTTGGAGACGAACCCGCACGTCGTACTCCAATCCGTGTTCACGAAATTTGGCGGGCTTGGCCCCCTCCACCATATTGCGCAATTCCATGCCGGCCGTAACCGACAACACGCCCAACCTCTCCATTTTAATCGGGTTCATCCGGAATTGAAACTCCGGTTTTCCCGGTTTGTAATTGGAATTGATGTCCACCAAATTGGGGATGGTTTTTAGCCGGCCGATCACTTGGGAGGCGGCCGCAGCCAATTGTTCCAAGTCATCGCCGATCAGCAGCATCGCAAACGGTTTGTCGTTTCCGGCCATGGCGAGGTCATTGACCTCATAATAAAATTGCGCTGCGAACGGTTTCAAGCGTTCACGCACATATTCGCGCATATGCCCCGTATCGCGGTGACGTTTGGCGACCGGCACCATTTTCACGAACAAAGAGGCCACGTTGCCTTCACCGTTGTCATTGCCCACGGTGCTCAGCACGGTGTCGATGTCCGCTTCCTGGCGCAGGAGGCGTTCCACGGCCAAGGTGTACTGATCCATCTGCTCCAAGGAAATGCCCGGTTTGGCTTCCAAGTGCACGGTAAACTCGCCGAACGAGTTGGCGGGCATGAAAGTTTTGGGAATAGCCCGGATGAACCCCAAGCTGCCGAGAAAGATCGCCATGGACAACCCCAAAATCAGGAGATTATGCCGCAGGGTAAAACGCATGGCTTTTTCGTAAAGCCAATCCATCCCGTCCTGTACGCGGCCGAAACTGCGTGCCGGCCACTTGAGCCAATAACCGAACCCCGATTTGACTTCTTCCTTAGCTTTGCCGATTAAATAAGCAGAAAACATGGGGGCGGTGGTCAGCGCGTCGAATAGCGAGATGCCCATGGCAAAAACCACGGTCAAGCCGAATTGTTTGAAGAACTGCCCCACCATTCCCTGTAAAAATCCCACGGGCAAAAACACCGCAATGACGGTGAGCGTGGTGGCCACGACCGCCAGCGTCACCTCGTCGGTGCCTTTTTGCGCCGCCACTTTCGGTTCTTCCCCGTTTTCAATATGACGGAAAATATTCTCCCGCACCACGATGGCGTCGTCAATCAGCAGCCCCACGGCCAGTGACAAGGCCATGAGGGTCATCATGTTGATCGAAAAACCGGCCAAGCCCATGAAAATAAAGGCACCGACCAAACTGTTGGGCAGGGCCACCACAGTTATCAGCGTTGAGCGAAAATTACCGAGGAAAAAATAGACCACAATGATGGCCAGAATAATTCCCTGAAAAATGGTTTCCCGGACATCCTTTAAATTCATGCGGATGCCCCGGGCCGAGTCCTGCACCAAGGTTAATTTCGGTCCACCCTTCTCTTTTATCAGTTTTTCATTGAGCGTGGCCAATCGCTTTTGCAGGGTGTCGGAAACCTCCACGGTGTTGGAGCCGGATTGTTTGTAGACGTTGATGACCACCGTGGACTTGCCGTTCAGGTATCCCTTGGTCTTGACTTCCGCGAAGCCGTCGCTGACTTCCCCCAATTTATCCAGGGTGATGGGCACGTCGTTGCCAAAAAAGCTGACTACCACGTCCCGCACCTGTTTTAAATAATTCAATTCCCCCAAACTGCGGAAAGACAATTCGCTCTTGCCTTGCGAAACTTTGCCGATCGGGATGTTTTGACTGTTGGCGCCGACCCGCCCCACCACTTGGCTGACCCCGACTTCATATTCCTTCAGCTTGGCCAAGTCCAAATCCGCATGAATCTCGCGCTTGGTCCCGCCCACAATTTCCACGCTGCTGACATTGGATACCTGTTCCAAGGTGTTGCGGATGGTATTGTCCGCCAGATCATAAAGCTCCTGGCCGGGAAGATCGGCCGTCAAACTCATCATGACCACGGGACGGTCGGCCGGATCGTATCGGCGAATGACGGGTTCCTTGGCATCGGCGGGAAAACGGTTTCGGACCTGAGCAACCTTGTCCTTGATCTGTTGTTCGGCGTACTTCGGGTCGGTCTCCAGGGTGAATTCTCCCCAAACCGAGGATACCCCGTCCTGACTCACCGAAGTAACGTTTTTAAGCCCGGAAATAGAGGCGATCTGTTCTTCCAGAACCTTGGAGATGAGCGTTTCCACCTCTTTGGGACCCGCGCCCGGATAAATGGTGGTCACGGTGATGAAGGGGAAATTCACGTCCGGAAACATGTCGACGCTCATGCGGGACATAAACAACAAACCCACCAACAGCATGATGACCAACACGGCTGTAATGAAGGTAGGACGCTTAATGGATAAACCGGCTAAATTCATGACCGAGAGCTCCTTCAATAACTTGTGATTGTCCTGCCAGGCGGCGGGAACAAGTATTCCCTTCCACCAAAAAAGTCCGCGATATTAAAACGGCTTTGCCCAAGCCTCCGCTTAATTTTTAAATGCCTGCGTATTGAACAATTCCGCTTGGGCGGCGGTCACCAATTCCTCAAAAACCATGCGATAGACGTTCAAGGTGGCGTCATCCAAGTCGTTTTCGGCGGTTAATACGCTGAAGGTCGTAGAACGTCCGCGTTGGAACCGCTTTTGTTCATTGGCAAGGCGTTTCTCCTGAATCCCCTTAATTTCCTCCGCCAACGCCAGCCGTGACTTCACATCCGTCCAAGTCTGCGAAAGTTCGCCCCATTGATTTCGTGAGGTCAATTCGGCTTTTTCCAATTGTGCCTGGGCAGCCGCGTAGTCGCGGTGATAACCCTCCTGAACCTTGTTGAGGGTCCAGTAATCCAATGGAATGGCCGCCGAAAGCGTGATCGTCGTAGTCGGCTTGTCCGATCCGGTTACCTGATTCCAGGCGTCGGATGAAGAAAGCGACAAGCCGTGCAGCGAGTACAAAGCGCTGAGCGAAAGCTCGGGCATGGATCGAAAATAAGTTTCCCGTTCGGCCAATTCGGCGTTGCGGTAGGCGGCCCGGGCCGCCAAAACGTCCGCGCGGTCCCCCGAATGCGTTAAGGCCGCCACATCGGAATATTTGTCGATTTTATCCGCCAACTTTTCCAAATCTCCGGAAACGACGGTAACGCTATTGCCCAGCATTTCGTTGAATTTGCGCTGCGCCTTCACTTCATCCTCCTGCGCCAACTGAAGCGACAATTGGCGGGATTTGAACGCCGCCTGCGCCTGGAACAAATCCGCCGGGTCCGCCAAGTCAAGCCCAACCCGGTTTTCATTCCAACGCAGCAGCTTTTCGGTTCGATCCCGGGAAACCTTGCGAAATGCCACGACTTCCTGCGCAAGCACCAGGTTCCAATAGGTCAACTGGGCGTTGAGCAAGATTTGTTGACGCCTGAAAAACTGTTGGTATTTTCCCGACACCACGCCGGCTTTGGCTTTATCAATGCCGACTTGCGTCAGGCCGTACCAGAAATCGCGCAGCAGGGATTGATCCAGGCGTACGAAAGGTTTGATTTCATAACCGTCAAAGTACCTGACCGGACCCGCGCCG